>CAYYAN010000081.1:774-7193 GCA_964469825.1 uncultured Chthoniobacter sp.
GAATGTCTACAAACTCTCTTCATGATCAACTTCATACTCTCGGTCAAGCAGCTCAAGAAGCTGCTCGTTTCATTGCTACGCTTTCAACCGAAGAAAAAAATCGAGTACTCTTATCGATGGCTGATGAGGTCTTAGCATCTCAGGAAAAAATTCTTATAGCGAATGAAAAAGACTTGCAGGCAGGAAGAGAAAAAAAATTAAGCGCTCCCCTCCTCGATCGCTTGACCCTCACATCCGCTCGATTACAGGATATTATTCAAAGTATTCATCAATCTGCCATTCTTCCTGATCCTGTTGGAAAAATTCTTACCGAATGGAAACGTGAAGATGGATTGACATTTCAAAAAATTAGTGTGCCTCTTGGCGTCATTGGAATCATCTACGAATCCCGCCCTAATGTTACCGTCGATGCTGCGATCCTTTGTCTCAAGGCTGGTAATGCTTGCTTGCTGCGTGGAGGATCAGAAGCTTTTCATACCAATACGGCTTTAGCAACAGCACTTCAACAAGCCTTGAAAAAAAATCATCTGCCAGAAGCCTGTATTCAACTTGTTCCAACAACAGATCGAGCTGTCATTCCTATTCTTTGTGAAATGGAACAATACCTTGATTGCCTTATTCCACGGGGTGGAAAAGGCCTCATTGAAACAGTGGTCCGTCATGCTCGGATGCCCGTGATTAAACACGATGATGGTATTTGTGCTGCCTATATTGATCAGGAAGCTAATCTTAAGATGGCTTCGGAGCTTGTTTTTAATGCTAAGCATCAACGTCCTAGTGCCTGCAATGCACTAGAGACCGTCTTATTGCACGAAAAAATTGCGGCTGAGTTTTTGGCAATAGCTGGAAAAAAATTATTGGCCGCAGGAATTGAACTTCGTTGTACATCAAAACTTCTCTCTCTTTTTCCAGAACAGTTGCGAAAAGAATTTTCTCAACAAATTAAAAAAGCAAGCGAAGAGGATTTTCGAACCGAATTTTTAGCCCTGGCACTTGCGCTTAAAACAGTCAACTCTGTTAAAGAAGCTGTTGATCATATCAGAGTATATGGCTCCCATCACAGTGATATGATTGTGACCGAGAATCAAGAGACGGCAGAACAGTTTCTTCACGAAGTCGATAGCGCTGCTGTTTATTGGAATGCCTCAACACGTTTTACTGATGTTGGTGAATTTGGTTTTGGTGCTGAAATTGGCACGCGGTCCAATGGGCTTAGCAGAATTGACAAGCTACAAGTATTTAATTAGAGGTGAAGGCCAGGTGCGAAGCTAAATGGCAGATGGGAGATAAAAAATGGAAGGTAAGAATCAACACACCAGTTTTTTTATAAAAAAGAATTATTTTTCGCCTGCCCAAGCAGGCCTTGTCTTTTATTTTCTATCTTCTATCTTCTAACTAGTGATGACTTACCAAATTTATTACGAAGGAAAAGTTCAAGGAGTTGGCTTTCGCGCAACTATACTTGGGCTTGCGCGAGGCTTTGATGTTGCTGGCGAAGTGAAAAATCTTCCTGATGGTCGTGTTGAATTGCTTATTCAAGGCGACTCTCAGGAAGTTGAAGATTTTTTAAAAGAAATTCGAGAAAGTTCGCTTGGTGGACATATTTTTTCTGAACAAAAAATTGAAATGCCATTAACTACCTCTCTCCGTTTACGTGGTTTTAAAATTGTAAAATAATTTTAAAATGAATTTTTTTGTCACAGGGACTGATACCAATGTCGGAAAAACCTACGCAAGCGCGCTACTCACTCAAGCCTTACGCAAAATAGGATATTCAACTATTGCACTGAAACCTATTGCGGCAGGAAGTTGGAGCGATTCAGAAATTTTATCAGCTGCTGCAGATCATCTACTAGCACCACAAGAAGTCACTCCCTTTTTTTTCCAAGCTCCTCTTTCACCCATGCAGGCAGCACCATTAGAAGGAAAAACAATTAATCTTCCAAGGATCATGACTTCTATTGAAGAGATGAAAAAAAAATATTCATCACTCCTCATTGAAGGAATTGGTGGATGGAAAGTTCCTCTCTCTTACGATTTCACGATGGCTGATTTAGCTGTAGCAATTGGGTTTCCTGTTATCCTCGTTGTTCGCAATCGACTCGGCGCTAAAAACCATGCCTTACTCACATTCGAATCTATTAAAAAGCATGGTCTCACTTGTGCTGGCATGATTCTCAATCACCTTCCTGAAGATGAAAATGATCCTGCTATTCCGGGGTATCGTGAATTTTTTAAAACTTTTTCAAAACTCCAACATCTTCCTTTTTTAGAAATTCTTCCCAATCAAAAAGCAGTTGATCTTTCTCTCTCCGGGATAGAAGCAAAAAGGGCAAGTAAGAAAACCTTAAAATCAAACGCGAATGGTATACATCAACATGAAAATCTTTTTAAAAGCTGACGCAAAAGTTGTTCCGTTGCTTTTTCTTTAAAAAACAAGCGCTTTTCTGGAAAAAATTCCTGCCAAACTTCTGTTTCTTCTCGTGCTTTAGCTATTGCTAAAAAAACAGTCCCAACTGGTTTTTCTTTGCTACCTCCCGATGGTCCTGCAATGCCTGTGGTAGCAAGTCCAAAAGTGGCACCACTTTTCTTCTGGATGGCTTCGGCCATTGCTTGAGCTACCTCTGCGCTCACAGCTCCATGTTTTTCAATAAGAGAAAGAGGAACTCCAAGCAGTCTCGTCTTAGCAGCATTCGAATAACTAACTACTCCTTCAGAAAAAACCGAGGAAGCACCAGGAACATTTGTCAGTGTATTCGCTAAAAGTCCTCCTGTGCAGGATTCAGCTATTGATAGAGTTTGTGAAGAAGAAGTCATTTTTTCTACTAGCTCTGTAGCGAGTAGATCTAACTGTTGACTCATTTTTTAATTTTCTTAGTTTTTAAAACCTTAAGAGGTTCCTTTTTGTTCTTCACTTCTATTTTTTTCGCATCATTCCAGAGTGATTCTAAATCATAAAGCTTACGCAACTCTTGATGAAAAATATGAACGATGATATTGCCAAAATCGATGACGATCCATCGACTTCCTGGATGAGCATCATCAGCATGAGGAGGAATTCCCTTCTCAGTTCTCATACGATCCCTAATGGAACTTGCAATGGCTTTAATTTGAGGTTCTGAAGAAGCAGAAATGATGACAAAAAAATCGGTAATAGTTGAGATTCCTCGCAGATCAAGAATAATGGGATCTTCTGCTTTTTTATCGAGAGCTGCTTCTACGCAGAAAAGAGCAAGCGTTTCTTCAGCATCAACTTTTTTACGAGTTGTTGTTTTTTTAATAACTGTTTTTTTGATAGAGGGATTTGTTTTTGATATAGGCATAGATAGTCTTGGGAAGAAGATACTCAACGTTTTGGTTTTTGGCGAGACGTTCTCGAATTTCAGTCGAAGAAATATCGATGCAGCGATCAAGAAAAATACCATTGGGGTCAGGCTTCGATTTTCTCAAAATGGGGTCAGTCATCGAGTTTTGAAAAGATAAGTTTTTTTTAAATTCGATGCCTGACCCCACTCTCCTTGAAAGCACTACAAAGGAAACTAATTTTTGTAATTCTTCACTCTCCTTCCAGCCCGATAGTCCAGCCAGTTGATCCTCACCGATCAAAAAAAACAATCTGTCCTCAAGGTGCTCTTGTTTCAATTCTTTTACGGTATCAATGGTGAAGGAAGGGCCTGAACGAAAAAGTTCTCGTGTATCAATAATCCAATTATTTTTTTTCTCAATTGCCAGCTTGATCATGGCAACACGATCTTCTGCTAAAGCTGCTGGAGGAAGATTTGTTTTATAGGGAGAAATTTTAGCAGGAATTAAAATAAGCTGATCTAGTTTTAATTTTTCAAAAGCAGTTTCTGCTAAAATTAAATGTCCCAGATGAATCGGATCAAAGGTGCCACCAAAGAGGCCGATGCGATTAGGACGCTGAAGACGTGAGGCTGAAAACTGAAGGTTTTTTTGCTCGCTCTCCATAACAGTAATTAAAATTATTTTCAGGATGAGATTCAATAGATGGCTATTAAAAATTCTGATTTTTGAAATCGATGTTCTTATCAAAAATTCTTAACCTTCAGCCCTTATTGATACAATAAAAACGGTTTTCTTATATTACGAAAGTTGTTTAAGAACGGAGTCCAACTAGCAATGATTTGTGATGGTGATTTGTGAGCTAGCTCTTCTCGAATTTTAGAAGTTCCATAAACTTTATAAAAAAGATTTAATTTTTCATGGGGAGCTCGAGTAAAAATAGAACCATGAGTTTGATGATAACTAAGAGCAAGAAGGTAGAGTGATGCTGCAGAGAGATTACCTGTTTGAGGATTGATTTTAAAGCGCACGCCTTTACCACAGTGCGTCGAATAGGGATAGACCCCGATACCACTGCATTTTGAAACTAAATAAGGATAGGCATTTGATTTGAGCCATGGAGCTGTAAAAAATTCAAAGGCCGAAGTGGTTCCAATACCAATATCAATTCCCTCACCTAACTCACTCACGACACCGGTGACGACATAATAAAAAGGTGAAAGAGCATTCGGAATGTTGGGAGAAGGCTTTACCCAAGCAAGTCCTGTATTAGACCAAACCATAGAACGAGACCAGTCGCGCATCCGAACAACTTTCAAATTCGCTTTGATGGGACTCATCCATCCTTTTTCATTAGCCATCATGGCAAGCTCTCCCATAGTCATTCCATGAACATAAGGAATGGGAAGTTGTCCCACAAAAGAAACCCATTGAGGATCAAGGGGCATTCCCTCGATTCGTTCTCCACCAAGAGGATTAGGTCGGTCAAGAATGACAAATTCTTTATGTTGTTCTGCGCAAGCCTGCAAGCACTTTGCCATGGTGCTAATATAGGTATAGCTACGACATCCAATATCTTGCATATCAAAAACCAAAACATCAATGCCCGCTAGCATTTGAGGTGTTGGTTTGCGCGTATCTCCATAGAGTGAATAGGCTGTTAACCCAGTTAGACGATCTCGTCGCGAACGGACATTAACACCTGCTTTTTCTACACCATCCAACCCGTGCTCAGGCGTGTAGAGCGCGACAAGATGCACATTCTTTTTTAAAATCAGCCGAGTTAAAATCCCTTTTTTATTAACTCCTGTTTGATTGGTTACAAGTCCTACACGTTTTCCTTGCAGTAAATCAAAATGATGTTCTGCAAGCACATCAATCCCAAGATCAGTTGCTGTGGCTATTTCTAGAGTAGCTAGAAATAGTAAAAGCAAAATTAATGTTCGCGTTAATTGTTTCATAATGACATTATTTTTGAGATTTAGAATCGGCAAGACACCCATAATGAATAATTTTTAGAAAATTTATTCATTATGGGTATAGATTTTCTTTTTTAAAACAAGAGCGCAATGAAAATATCTGACAAACTACAAACTGCAAACTATAAACTCTCATCACACAGTAATGATCTTGGCCAACTTCTTCTGATTGGTGTTCCTGGTACATCGATTGATTCTACTTTTGCCGACTATATTCGACGAGTCCAGCCAGGCGGTTTTATTCTTTTTGGCCGTAGTATTCAAACGCCTCAACAACTCAGAAAGCTAACAGATGAGCTTCGGGAACTGAGCCAGATAGAACCAATTATTACGATTGACCAAGAAGGCGGCCGCGTCTCACGCCTCAAGCTTCTTGGAAATGAACCTCCTAATGCGAGACAACTTCGCGAATCAGGAAATCATGAATTAATTCGCCGTCATGGAAAAATTACGGTCGAGATATTACGTCTTTTCGGATTCAATCTCGATCTTTGCCCTGTTCTCGATATTGCTTTTGATGATGAGGCTGATAATTCTCTGCGCGGACGTTGCTACGGAACGACAGCAGAACAAGTCATTGAATTGGCAGGCATTTTTAATGAAGCTTTGAGAGCTACCGGAATTTTAAGTTGCGGCAAACATTTTCCCGGCTACTCCTCTGCTGTAAGTGATCCTCATCATGAACTCTCTGCGCTATCTCGTTCTCGTTCAGAGTTAGAAACACATGAACTAAAAGTCTTTCGTCATTTTATTCCAACACTCGATAGTATGATGATAGGACATATTGCTTTTCAGGAACTCGATGCTGGTGGTCTTCCTGCATCCCTTTCCCCTGCTGTAACATCAAAATTACTACGTGAAGAGATGGATTTCCAAGGTCTTATCATGACAGATGATCTCGATATGGGAGCTATCGTCAACCATTATGGCTTTGAAGAGATGCTGCGACTTGGCCTTGCTGCAGGTAATGATCTCCTCATGATTTGTCATCGAACAGAACTTGCTGAAGAAGCTTTAAAGCATCTAGCAACATTCCCTCAGGAACAACTTGAACGTGCCCTCACCAATATTGCACGTTTCAAACAGCGCATGGCCTCTCCAACAGTTTTTTCGGAAGCTGCATTTAAAGAACTCGAC
>CAYYAN010000082.1:0-372 GCA_964469825.1 uncultured Chthoniobacter sp.
AGGTGTAAGCACTGAAGAATGGCATCCATCCATTCAAGTTGAAAACACTAGCACCTCTTCTTCTAAGCCAGCAGAATCAAATCTTCTGAGAGTAAAAGATCAACTCAAAGATCCGCTCCTATCTGAACTCAATTTTCGTACAGAAATCATTGATAAAAAAATAAAGTCGCTCCAAAAATCCCTGCAATCTTTTCCTGAAAATAAAAATAATAAAGATAAATATGGCACTCTTATCTCACTTTTAGAAAAGGCAAAATCTTACCAAGAGAAATGCACTACCTATTTATTAAGAACGGCCGATTCTAAACGCAAAAAATCACAATTTGCTAGTACTTTAAAAGCTATTGAATCACTTAATAATCATCCTAATAA
>CAYYAN010000082.1:382-3035 GCA_964469825.1 uncultured Chthoniobacter sp.
GCAGAAACTGGAATAGGAGTTTTATGGGCAAGCCAAAATAAACTAGCTGAATTAGAACACATTCTTCAAGAACTCCCTAATCACCTTGTTGCTCCTCAACTTACTGAAGCAAGCGACCTTCTTGGCAACGCCATTTCTCGTCAACAAAATCTTATTAAGACCAAAGTAGACTTTGCATCATCCATAACTCTTCCTTTTCTAGAAACAAACCCCTTATCAAAGCAAACCCAACTTTCAATTGTTACTTCTCACAAAATTGGAGCTTTACAAGCATACTATCAAGCTCAGAAAGAAATAGATACTAGTAACAACTTAAGTGACCCAGTCCATTACATTGAGATTGCTCTTGATAATCTTGATAAAGCCGATGAAGAAAATGAAAAATCTCAACCTAATCAAGAAGCTATCAATTATTTTCTTCAAGCCGCAAAACTCTTTGAAGAAGCTGCTAGTGCCTTAAAGACTAGCGATATTAACCAAGCTCGCTATCTCTATAATAGAGCTATATCTCTTAAAGAAGTAGCTCTGGAATATCAAAAATCTACTCCTGCTCAACCCCTTATTAAGGCATTCCTTAAAGCGGAAAAACTTTTTGAAGAGGCCTCTATTAGTCTAAAGAACAACAACTCTCAAAAAGCGCTCTATCTCAATAATAGAGGTATGTCTTTTTTAAAAGGAACCCTAGAAGCTCAAAAGCCTCAACATAATGAAAACGTCATCAAACATTTTTTTACCGCTGTAAAACTACGTAAGAAAGCTCTTACTGCTTTGGAAGCAGGTAAAACCAACCAAGCCTCTTATTTCGAAAATTCAGCCAACTGCTTTGATCAAATAGCTCTAGAAACTCAAAAAATTCAGCCTAATCAAGAAGTTATCAATCATCTTCTTCAAGCTGCAAACCTATTTCAAAAAGCCTCTACTTCTTTGAACATTGGCAATAATGAACAAGCCATCAAACTCAACAATAATGGCACCTCACTTTATCAAGTAACTCTAGAAATACTAAATGCTTAATCTGAGTATTTCATCGTAATTCGTTGCGAGGTTCTCACAAGCCGGAGCAGAATTTCCCTGAAATATCCGGGCTAATCGCCTGTTTTTAAATTTCAACGGTTAATCATATCGCTATATCACATAATTTTCCAAAAATTATTCATCAGGATTACAGTAATCTACTTACTTTTTCTGGTATTCTACAAAAGTCTCCTGTAGACTTCTTTTCTTCATGAACATCCACGAATATCAAGCCAAACAACTTTTTGAACGATTCAACGTTGCAACCTCACGCGGTAGCGTTGCCTCTACAACAGAAGAGGTTCGACAAGTCGCTTCTTCACTCACCTCTCCCGAACTCGTTGTCAAAGCTCAAATTCATGCTGGAGGACGCGGAAAAGGAACTTTTACAAATGGTCTTCGTGGTGGTGTTCAAGTCGTCAAAAATGTTGACCAAGCAGTAGAGCTTGCAGGCAAGATGCTTCAAAACACTCTCGTGACACATCAAACAGGACCAGAAGGAAAACTAGTTCAAAAAGTCCTTATTGCAGAATCTGTTGATATTGAAAAAGAATATTACGTTGCAATTCTTCTTGATCGGGCTTCAGGAGCCCCAATTGTTATTGCTAGTACCGAAGGTGGTGTTGACATTGAATCCGTTGCTGAAAAGACACCTGAAAAAATTTGGAAAGTGCCTGTGCATCCGCTTCTCGGCCTACAACCTTATCAAGCACGTCATCTTGCACGTCGCCTCGGTTTTTCAGGCAAACAATTTTCAGCAGCCAGCAAGCTCCTTCTTAACCTTTATCGTCTCTTTGCAGAATGTGACTGTATGATGGTTGAGGTTAATCCTCTCGTTGTTACGAAAAGTGGCGATGTTTTTGCGCTCGATGCTAAATTAAGCTTTGATGATAATGCTCTCCCTCGCCATCCCGAGATCATGTCAATGCGTGACACTAGCGAAGAAGATCCACGTGAAGTCGCAGCCTCGGCTTTTAATCTGAACTACATTGGCCTTGATGGAAACATTGCCTGCCTCGTCAATGGAGCTGGATTAGCAATGTCCACAATGGATATCATTAAACACCATGGCGGCGAACCAGCTAATTTCTTGGATGTCGGAGGTGGTGCTACTGAAGAACAAGTGACAGAAGCTTTTAAGATTCTCTCTGCAGACCCTAAAGTCAAAGCCATCCTCGTCAATATTTTTGGCGGCATCATGCAGTGCGACATCATTGCGCAAGGAATCATTAATGCTTTTAAAACCACCAAACTTTCTGTCCCTCTTGTTGTTCGCCTCGAAGGAACGAATGTCGAACAAGGAAAAAAGCTACTGCATGAATCTCAACTTCCACTTCAAGCGGCTACAGATTTAACTGATGCTGCTCAAAAAGTTGTTACTGCAGCACGTCTCTAAACTTCAATTTTTTACTTTCTCATGTCTATTCTCGTTGATAAAAACACACGCCTTCTTGTTCAAGGCATCACAGGAAAAGCCGGTGCTTTTCATGCTCGCGGATGTCGTGATTACGGAACCAATGTAGTTGCCGGTGTCACCCCAGGACGTGGCGGCGAAAAATTTGATGAAACGATTCCAGTTTTTGACACAGTTGCTGAAGCGCGTGAACAGACAGGTTGCAATGCAACGATGATTTTTGTT
>CAYYAN010000082.1:3045-7115 GCA_964469825.1 uncultured Chthoniobacter sp.
AGCAGGCGCTGCTGATGCTATCCTAGAAGCTGCTGATGCTGGCGTGGAACTTATTGTTTGCATTACAGAAGGAATCCCTGTCCACGACATGATGCGTACAAAGTTAGCTTTACGAGATCATTTAAATCGTAACCTCACCCTCATTGGACCAAACTGTCCAGGAATTATTACACCAGATCAATGCAAAATCGGCATTATGCCTGGGTACATTCACAAACCAGGAAAGATCGGCGTCCTCTCTCGTTCAGGAACCTTGACTTACGAAGCTGTCTGGCAATTGACCTCACGCGGTCTCGGACAATCAACTTGCATTGGTATTGGAGGAGATCCTATTCACGGCATGAGCCATACTGATGCCTTGAAACTTTTCACAGCAGATCCAGGCACAGAAGCCATCATCATGATTGGTGAAATTGGTGGCACGGGTGAAGAAGAAGCTGCAGCATGGGCTAAAGAACATTGTAAAAAGCCAATTGCTGCATTTATTGCAGGTGCTACTGCTCCAGAAGGCCGTAGAATGGGCCACGCTGGCGCAATTATTCAGGGAGGACAAGGAACGGCTCACGGGAAAAAAGAAGCCCTCCGTGCTGCAGGCATTGCTGTCGCTGAAAGCCCTGCTGATATTGCAGAGACTTTGATCTTGGCTTTGCAGGGCAAAACCAAGAACTAATGAATGATGAATAATGGGTTATGAGTCACTCACGTTAAAAATCTCGATCTATTCAAAAACTTTGTTTTTTAATCATTGTCATATAAAATAACATTTCAAAAATCTAATTCATTATTGATTTAAAAAAACTCATTACCCTTTACTCATTATTTTTTATGCCAATCACAGCCAAAGGACTTGAAGGAATCGTTGCCAATTCTACTGCACTTAGTGATGTTCGTGGAGAAGAAGGTATCTTGGTTTATGAAGGATACAACATCAATGAGCTTGCAGGAAAAGTCAGTTTTGAAGAAGTCATTTTTTTGCTTTGGTATGGAAAACTACCAACGGCAGCAGAGCTTTTGAAACTCCATGAGGAACTAGCGAACCAACGCAACCTTCCCCAAGGCATTATTGACTTTATTTTATCAGCACCTCGTGATGCTAATCCGATCGACGTCATTCGTACGGCAGTCTCAATGCTAGGGCTCTACGACAAGGAAGGTGCTAGTGATTCCCTGAACAAAACATCTGCCTTTAACCATCTCCGCGCTGTTTCAATCACTGCGAAAATCGGCATCATCGCTGCCTATTTTCATCGCGCTCGCCAAGGCAAAGAACTTCCTCCCATTAACAAAGATCTCACCGAAGCAGAACACTTTCTTTATTTGCTTCAAGGAGAAATTCCCACCAAAGAAGCAGCTGAAACACTTGATATCTGCTACGTTCTGCATGCTGATCATGGCATGAATGCTTCTACATTCTCTGCTCGTGTTACCATTGCAACATTAACAGACATGTATTCTGCCATCACTTCAGCGATTGGGACACTCAAAGGCCCATTACATGGAGGTGCCAACGAAGGAGTTATTCATATGCTTCAAGAAATTGGAGAAGAATCCAACGTTGATACTTGGATTGAAAAAGCCCTCGCCGAAAAAAAGAAAGTTATGGGAATCGGCCATCGTGTCTATAAGACCCTTGATCCTCGTGCACCCCACCTTCGTTCGATGGCCTTATCAATGTGCGAACGTCTTGATCAAAATAAATGGATGAATATGGCCGAACGAATTGCCACTTTAATGAAAGAAAAAAAGGGCCTCAACGCGAATGTCGATTTTTACTCCGCTATTGTTTACTACTCATTGGGACTACCTACTGATATGTTCACCCCGATTTTTTCAATCGCTCGCACGGCAGGTTGGACGGCTCATATTTTAGAGCAACTCGCTGACAATAGACTCTATCGTCCACTAAGCGAATACACAGGACCCGCAGAAGGAAAAATCGTGGAGCCCATTAGTCAGAGATAATTACGCATATCAGCGAAACGATTGGGCTTTCCGTCTTTCGCTGAGGAAAAAGATGAAACATCTTCGCCATACTCCATTAATCCAAGTATCCTTTTAGAACCATTCAGCAAGAGGATGCGTGCCATTGAAATATCCTGGCTAGGCACTTGTCTGCAAAAAGTGGATATACCATTCGTAAAAAAGAGCAGCTGCTAGAAGAACTATTGAACCTAGAGTGAATGATCGATAAAAATTTGGCTGAGATATGAAAGAAGTCTCTCTTGTTTCACTTGTCTCACTTGCATTAAGGAAATTTTTGGAAGATTCTTTAAGACTGGCACCTTCAGAAATTCTATCTTCAGAAATTTTATCTTCAGAAATTCTATGTTCAGGAATTCTATGTTTAGGAATTCTATCTTCAGGAATTGAAAATGATACTGCTTTTTGTTTTATGGAAGCAGTCAGTTGTAGAATATTTCTACCATTTTTCTCAATGAATCGCGGAGTATTTCCCGCCTTAATAAGGCTCGAAAGAGAACCAGTTCCAGTTAAAGATAAGAATGCTTGCTTTAACAATAATTTGTTTTCTTCAATACTCGATTCAAAATCCCATAACTTTATATTATTATTATCAACTGTTTTTCGTCTTAGCGAAACTCTTGCTCTTCTCTCTCCTAGAGTCACAGCTTTTACAAACAAGCTTTCATAGTTTTCACGCAGTTTAGTAATAATAGGTTGCAATAAAGGATCATCATTAAAAATCAGTTGCGCGTAACTATCCAAATAATTGATATCATCGAGAGAATCAAGCGCGCTATCCATTTCATCACTTGTTATACATTTTAACGCATCTTGTGTTGCATCTTTGATCTCATTATAAAACTCTTCATGAAATGCCAACGGAGTCATTTTTATTTTTGGAAAAGCAGTTGGAACACTCTTATTTCTTATGCTTTCCTGAAGCTTCCGAATACTAGGTAGCAGCATTTCCTGATCCTTTGAGTAGAATACTTTTGACGAAACAGATTCCGAACGAAACTTCTCAATCAATCTACTCGCAGTATTAATGGCTCGTTGTAAAATTAAAACTTTTACGTTGGATGTTGCCTCTTCACTCAGACTTTCTACCTTCAACTGGCTCTCCCAGTCAACAAGATCATCAGTTAACAAATTCAGAAATTCTTCTCGTGTCAGAGAACCAGGCTCCTCTTTCTTTTCTGTCAGAGCAGCATTCGTCTTTATTGGTGTTTCTAAAGCTGGAACTGCAAGAGGTATCTCTAGTTCTGGTTGTGAGTCACCTAGAATAAATGGTAGGTTTCTAGTTTCTTGCAAATTAGCATTAAATTGTTGTTGTTGCTCAATAATAGACGTAGGCATTGCTTTAACAGCAGCTGTATTCACTATTGTTTGTTGTTCAATAGCCAGTACAGGAGGAATGATATCGGCTGGAGTGGCATTTTTTTTTCCACCATTACGGATGGTAACTCCAGGAGGCACAGAGTTTTGATTTTGTTGCTGCGCAGCTCGCTTACGTTGCTTTGCTTGCTCAACTGCTATTTCTGCACTTGTCTTTTTTCGTTGAGAAGCATTATTTAAAAACATTAAATCTATTGCAGAAAACCTTACCCTGCCTTTTTCTGTAAAATTAGAATTGCTAGCTCCAACACCATTATTAAGATCAGTTGCATCTCTTTGATGTTGTTCCAATGCTGCTTTTTGTTGAGCTTGCGCTTCTTCCCTTGTTTTTCTTTGGATCTCTGACTCTGGTGTGAGTCCTGCGAATGATGAAGTAGAGAGAACTAAAACTAAAAAAAGAGTCGCAAAAAGAAGTTTTGTAAGATGAACTGAGAGGTTTTTCATAGGAAGTAGGGGGCGGCTATTATTAAGACTTTGACCAAAATATTTCAGGGCAATTTTGCTGCGGCTTGCGAGAGCCAGGTGTATACTGCGTGACTCTAGGATTGCTTCTCGGGCAGTATGAAACATACAGCCGCTGTCGCAATCCGTCGCCTTGCTTTTCTACACCAGGCTGCACGGCGCCTCGCGATGAATTACCATGAAATATTCGAGCTAGCCCGGATATTTCATGACTCTCGTGACGAGAAAGCCGCGAAGGCTGATGGGGCAAG
>CAYYAN010000083.1:0-3130 GCA_964469825.1 uncultured Chthoniobacter sp.
ACAGATGAGATCAATAACTTTAATACCAGTCTCAAGAACTTCTGACTTGGTATTTTGATCAATAAGATCTGGAGCAGCACGATGAATTGGATAATATTTTGTTGCTGTGATTGGTCCGCGTTCATCAACTGGCTCGCCTGTTACATTCATGATACGGCCTAAAACCCCCTCTCCTACTGGAACAGAAATAGGGTGTCCAAGAGCCTTAACGGGCAGTCCCCGTTGCAATCCCTCTGTAGAAGACATCGCAATAGCGCGCACCCAATTTTCTCCAAGTTGCTGTTGCACCTCGAGGGTAATTTTTGTTGTTTTTCCTTCGTAAACGTGCTCGACCTCGAGTGCTTCGTAAATTTTTGGCAAAGGCCCTTTACTGAGATCAAACTCAGCATCGACAACGGGGCCGATGATTTGAACGATTTTTCCGGTGTTATTTGTAGACATAATTGAAGTTAAAAGTTGAAGTGAGAAATGAACATTAATGTTATTAGCCTAAAGCCATCTGTGCTGTTGAAATTTCAAGAAGCTCAGTCGTAATACCAGCTTGACGAGCTTTGTTGTATTCGAGTGTAAGGTCCTTGACGAGGCTCTTCGCATTGTCAGTAGCAGCTTTCATCGCAACCATACGAGCACTCTGTTCTGACGCACGTGCATCAAGAATTTTTTGAAAAATTTCAAAATGAAAGTAGTAAGGCAAGATGGCATGGAGCACTTCTTGAGAAGAAGGTTCAAAAAGATATTCACTAATTGCTTGCTCCGAAGAAGGCTCAGTAGTAACTGGTGCTACAGCTGATGCTTCGTGATGAGGAAGAGGAATTGGTGTAGTGCCTTGTACTTTTTCAGCAGTAATGGGAAGCAATCCCAAATGAACTGGTTTTTGTACTAGTGTGTTCACAAATTGGGGATAGAGCACAGTAACCTTATCAACTTCCCCTGAAAGGAACTTTTGCATACAAAGTTTAGAAATCGGTTTGGTCTGTAAAAAAGTAGGCTGATCTGGAAGCGTGAAGTCCGCAATCATCTTACGTCCTGTCCTCGCTAAGAAAGATGCACCTTTCTTACCGATCACTACAAACTCAGTGGCATTCAGATCAAGGTGAGAAGCATCACGTAGGACATTAGTATTGAGAGCGCCGCAAAGTCCTTTATCAGAAGTAATGAGGAGCACCAATGTTTTCTTTACCTCACGCACCTCTAAAAGAGGATGTTCAACAGCATCGACACGATCTCGCAAGGAAACAAGGACGTGATTGAGCGCTTCTGAATAAGGACGCCCTGCAATAGCAGCCTGCTGTGCTCGCCGCATTTTTGAAGCAGCAACCATCTCCATCGCTTTCGTTATTTGAGCGGTGTTTTTAACCGACTTGATGCGGCGGCGAATGTCACGAGTATTAGCCATGCTAGAAAATTAAAAAGAAGTTACTAGGAATTATCTTACAGAAGCTTTGAACTCATCGAGTGCTGCTCCGAGTTCTTTTTCAATCTCAGCGTCAAAAGCTTTTTTAGCTAAGATCGAATTCAAAACAGGAGCTTTACGCGTTGTTAAAAATTCTTCCATTTCTGTTTGATAAGCTTTTACTTTATCCGCTGGAACTGTATCGAAATAGCCTTTCTGCATCGCCCAGAGAACAGCTGACTGAAGCTCCACGGCAAGCGGACGATATTGTGTCTGCTTAAAGAGTTCAACAATACGTTGACCACGGTCTAATTGAGCCTTAGTACGGGCATCAAGGTCGCTTCCAAATTGGGCAAAAGCTGCTAACTCACGGAACTGAGCAAGATCACCCTTCAGTTTTCCAGCAACTTGCTTCATGGCCTTGATCTGGGCAGCAGAACCAACACGTGACACGGAAAGACCAACTGAAATCGCAGGGCGAATACCTTGATAGAAAAGATCAGTCTCAAGATAAATTTGGCCATCAGTGATAGAAATCACATTCGTTGGAATATACGCAGAGACGTCACCAGCTTGAGTCTCAATAATAGGAAGTGCAGTAAGTGAACCATTACCTGCTTTTTCACTAAGACGCGCAGAGCGTTCTAACAAGCGGCTGTGAAGGTAGAAGACATCTCCTGGGTAAGCTTCGCGGCCGGAAGGACGTTTCAGCAAGAGAGAAATTTGACGATATGCCACAGCGTGCTTAGAAAGATCATCAAAAACAATCAAGGCATCCATTCCATGATCCATAAACCATTCTCCCATCGCAGCTCCAGCAAACGGTGCTAAATATTGATCCGCAGCCGCATTGGAGGCAGTTGAAGCAATAATGATTGTATATTTAAGTGCATCATTTTTTTCAAGCACACTGACTACGCGAGCGATGTTAGCAACGCGCTGTCCAATACCAACGTAGATAGAATAGAGTGGACGAAATGCAGGATCACCACTTTCTTCGCCTGCACGATTGATGCGAGCTTGGTTAATAATCGTGTCGATGGCAATCGTTGTCTTGCCAGTAGCACGGTCTCCAATGATTAACTCACGCTGACCACGTCCAACTGGAACCATTGCATCAATTGCCATAATGCCTGTCTGTACAGGTTGAGAAACACTTTGACGTTTGATGATACCAGGAGCAATTTTTTCAACAGGATAAGATTCAGTAGCACCAAGTTCTCCTTTCCCATCAATTGGGCGACCTAGGGCATCTACAACACGACCTAGAAGCTGCTTTCCAACAGGAACCTGGAGGAGACGACCTGTTGTAGTCACTTCGTCACCTTCACTGATCTTCGTGTAGTCGCCAAGGATAATCGCACCAACCTCTGTCTCTTCCAAATTCAAAGCAATGCCATAAACATCACCAGGAAACTTCAACATTTCATTGAGCATGACATCGCTCAACCCTTCGATGCGAGCGACACCATCACCAATTTCGCGAACGGTTCCGATATTGCTCTTGGTAACAGCCGCATCACGAAGAGCGCCAATTTTTTGTTCTAGATCTTGTAGAAGAGTACTCATAAAAAGTTGAAGTTAAAGTTAAAGTAAGAAAAATTTTAAAAAACTGAAAAGTTAAAATTTAATTTTTAAATTGTTCGAGACGTTTAAGAAGAGTTCCATCCCAGACATCACTTCCGAGACGAATTCGCGTACCACCAATAAGAGAGGCGTTGATACTAGTTGTCGCTT
>CAYYAN010000083.1:3140-7081 GCA_964469825.1 uncultured Chthoniobacter sp.
TGAGAATCTTCACTCAAGGGAACAGCACTTTCAATAAGGGCTGTATGTTTTTGAATTTCCAACCGAATAAGGCGAGCAAATTCTTTTAAAATTTGAAATCCGTGCCTTGGCCTGGTTGCAATCAGAGCATCAGCCACAGCAAGACTGCGCTTGGCATCAAGACACCCCTCGATAAACGACGCATCAAAAAGGCGACGTGCATGACGTTGAGCTTCGCGAGGGATCTTCATATGGATTAAAAATAGATAAAGTTTAAGAAGCTAATGCTTGTGCTGCTTCTTTATTAAGTCGTTGTTGATCGTCAGCATTAAGAACTTTGCCAGCAACTTTTTCAGTAGTGGCCACTACTAAGTTGATCATATCACGTTTTACTTCTTCAATCATTCGTTGACGATCGATGACAATGGCTTCTTTAGCATGAGTAATGATCCCTTCAGCATCCTTGATAGCGCGCTGAATCTCTTTATTCGTAGAGGCCTCTGCAGCTGTACGTGCCTCTTCAACGAGCGTTTTGCTGTCAGCATGAGCTTTACGCAAGATCTCCTCATAACGCAATTCAGCTTCTGCAAGTTGCTTCTTAATCTTCTCAGCATTTAGTTGCCCTTCCTCAATGCGTCGACGGCGCTCTTCTAGCATATTGATAACGGAAGAAAAAGCAAAACGGCGTAACACCAAATAGACAATCAAAAAAAGGATCGTCTGAGCCAAAAACTTTGGCCAATCGACACCAAAGTTTTCAAAAAGTTCAGTCAAGACATGCATAGTAGTTCGCAGTTGGCAGTTCGCAGTAAAAATTTTTATCGTTATCAGCTTTAAAAAGGTAAGCTTGAATTCTTATTGTTAAAGTTTTCTTCAAAATTCGCTGCTGCCAAAAATTACAAGGCGCCTTGGAGCACACACACTGAGCGTATATTAACACGTAAAGCGGGGAGCACCCGAACGAGGCTAGAATTTTTGAACAGCAGTAGAATTTTCAAGAAAATTAATTACATGTTGCTAAAGGCGCGGATAAGGGCATAAATCGCAATCGATTCTGCCAATGCCATACCGATAATAGCAAGTGTAAGAACACGACCGAAGGCCCCTGGATTACGACCAACGGATTCAACGGCTTTGGCGCCGATCATGCCAATACCGAGAGCGGCACCCGCTCCTGCAATAGCAAGGGTAAAGCTACCGGTGATACCAGAAGCAGCAACAGCTTGAGCAATCATTGTAGGAATAATCATAATTTAGAATTAAGGATAGATGTTTAATGTTAGTTCGTTTTCGCTCGCACGTTGAGCACGATCCCGAAAACAAAAGTATTTTGAAAGGCGCTAATGATTCTCTGCTTCCGCCTCATCGTGACTGGTCGACAAGTTGAGGTAAACAGCACAGAGAAGAGCAAAAACAAAAGCCTGCAAGACGCCGATAAGGAGCTCGAGAAAATAAAATGGAATTGGAAGAAGCACACTGCAGAGATGGGCTAACCAAACAGGAAAATGAAGCGTATGACCGAGTGACATCATCGTCGTCAAAAGGTTTTCGCCAGCAAAAACATTTCCAAAAAGACGAAGAGAGAGAGAAACAGGACGAATCAAAATGGAAACAACTTCAATCACACCGACGAAAAAGAAAATTGGCATCAGTGCAACTGCCATAAAACCTTTAACGCCACCCTTCACACCAAAAAGATGCTTTAAAAAAGAAACAAGCCCCATTTCTTGCAATGTCCAAATGAACCAGAAAATCATGAAGACAATCGCCAATCCAATGGTTGTATTCATATCTGCGGTAGTTGGACGCAAAAGAGGAATAAATTCTTCATGCTCTTTCCACCCGATAGAACCTACCCCAGGAAGTAGCCCAAACCAATTAGCCGCTACAATGTACAAAAAGAGCGTTGCAAGAAGGCTGAATGATTTGGCAATCATATGATGCCCAACAATCCCTTCAAAAAACCCATAAAGTCCTTCGACAATAGACTCGAAAAAATTTTGATCCCCACCAGGAATCAATTCCATCCTTCGTGTAGCCCGTTGCGCCCATAACACAAGAACACCAACAAGAATCATCGAAACTAAAATTGAATTCGTCATCGACGAAAGCAGCCCAAAAAGCCCGTGTAGCTTAGCCAAGATCGGCTCTGCTTCGATAGGAACTGTAGCTGCTAAAATAAAATTTGACATTTTAATTTGTAAATAAATTTCTCTATTGAAAATCTAAAAATGAAAAAATGATAATAAAACCTTTATTTTTTCTTATTTCAAACATTCAAGAACGAAATCGACTCGTATAAAAGAATCTTTTTAGATTGAAAATGGGAGCCATATAATAAATGTCTTTTTCTCTCAGATAGCAAGCTCATTTTTTGTTAAAAAAAAACACTTCCCAAAATTGCTAATTTCACCACAAACTACCATCATGCAATCTTCTAAAAAAATCTTCATCCTCATTGGCGTCGCTCTTTTGGTTTTTGGTTCAGCAGGGCTCTGTGCCTATTTGCTTTTTATCAAGCCTTATTCCTCCTTTCATTTTTTTCATTCTAAAAAAGAGGTTGTCAAAACAATACCTCTTCCTGACCAAGGAGAAGGAGCCTTTAACTCTGCACTGATGCTGCAAAATTCAGGAAAACTAGAAGAGTCAATCACCGCCTGGAAAACCTGGCTACAAGCGTATCCTGAAAGCAAAAAAGCACCAGAAGCTATTAGCAATCTCGGAAAAGCTAACCTCGACTTACTTCGCTCCTCGAGCACTGCTGGCGGAAAAGAAAGTTATATCGTTGTTAAAGGAGACTCTTTGGCCCGTATTGCAACCAAGAAAAAATCCAACGCCGAGCTCATTCAACTTGTTAATAATCTACCCAACACCAATCTTCAAATTGGACAAGAACTTTTCATCCCTCAACTCAACATGAGCATTATTCTTGATCGCACTAAAAAACTACTCACCATCCAAAATGGCGATCAATTTTTTAAAAGCTATATTCTCCTTTCCACACCCCCCCCTGTCACTAAGGAAACAACAACACTCATCGTTGACAAGGTAGCAATGAGCGGCAATAAACGCGTTGCTTTTGGAGATAAAAAATATGCAAACAGTGAACGTATTATCATCCTCCGTTCTTGTGGCAACATTGTTGCAGCATCTCCTGAAGCGACTTCAGCAGTACCTATTTCAACAGATACTTCTTCCACAAACTCCGCAATAACTCCTCCTACTGCAATGCCACCTGGCTTTGTTATCTCAACATCAGACATGAGTGAAATTTTTCCACTCGTGAACAAAGCTGCATCAGTTAACATCAAATAGAAAAGAACCTAATCACAAAGAACGCAAAATAAAATTTTTGTTTTTGTGCTCGTTATTATAATCACTATGTTGTTTGTGGCTAATCCCCTCTTCAACTTTAACTTTTAACTTTAATTTTCATGTCCATTCAGCCCCTTGATTTCGAACAGCCACTCATCGATTTAGAAAAGTGCCTGACTGAATTAACTTCCAACACTCCTTCCAATCATAAAAAAATCGAAGAAATCCGAGGACAGTTAGAGTTAATGAGAAATGATCTCTACAAGAATCTCACACCTTGGCAACGCATCCAAATCGCTCGCCATCCAGCACGCCCCTACGCTCTCGACTACGTGGAGCAATGTTTTACTGATTTTATCGAGCTTCATGGAGATCGCCTCTTCGGCGATGATCAGGCAATGCCATCAGGGCTAGCAAAAATTGGCGACCATCATTGCGTCGTTTTGATGCAGCAAAAAGGGCGTAGCGTGAAAGAAAACATTCAAAGAACCTTTGGAAGCCCTCATCCCGAAGGTTATCGAAAAGCACTTCGCCTAATGCGCCTGGCAGAAAAATTTTCTCTCCCGATTATCGCATTCATTGACACTCCCGGCGCTTATCCTGGTATTGGAGCAGAAGAGCGTCATATTGCTGAAGCAATTGCCGTC
>CAYYAN010000084.1:0-6991 GCA_964469825.1 uncultured Chthoniobacter sp.
CATTGCAGTACAAGATGGAAAAATTGCATGGCTTGGAAAACAAAGTGATTTGACTGAGGTGCCAGAAAAATGCGCAAAAGAAATTATTGATGCTCAAGGAAATTGGGTTACACCAGGCCTCATTGATTGCCATACACATCTGGTTTTTGGCGGTCAGCGCGCCGATGAGTTTGCACGTAAGTTACAAGGTGAATCATACGAATCAATTCTTGCTTGCGGAGGTGGTATTTTATCTAGCGTAAAAGCCACTCGTGAAGCCTCTTTTGAAGAGCTTCTAGAGACGAGTCTTGAGCGTGCCCGTTATGCGATGTCCCAAGGAGTTACCACACTCGAAATAAAATCAGGCTATGGACTTGACGAAGCAAGCGAACTAAAAGTCTTGCGTGTCATCCAACGCCTTAGTGAACTCCTTCCCATTACAGTCAAATCAACCTGCCTTGCGGCTCACGTTGTTCCACCAGAATACCGCGAACGCCGTGCTGATTATGTCACTTGGATTTGCAACAAACTATTACCTCAAATTAAAAAAGAAAATCTTGCCAGCGCTGTTGACGTCTTCTGCGAAAAAATTGCTTTTTCTCTCGAAGAAACCGAACAAATTTTTCAAGGAGCCAAAACTCTTGGCTTTGACCTCAAAATTCATGCTGAACAGCTCTCTGCAATGCATGGAAGTTCACTTGCAGCCCGCTATCAAGCACTCTCTGCAGATCATTTGGAATAATTAACTGAATCCGATATTATCGCAATGAAGGATTCAAGAACCGTTGCCACCTTGCTTCCTGGCGCTTTTTATTTTTTGAGAGAAAAACAAGTTCCTCCTCTCGAGCTACTGCGTCAATATCAAGTCCCTATCGCTCTTGCAACTGATTTTAATCCTGGCACTTCCCCCATCAACTCTCTTTCGACGATTATGAATCTTGCTTGCGTTTTGTGGCGCATGACACCAGAAGAAGCTCTGCACGGTGTTACGCTTCATGCCGCTCAAGCATTGGGTCTTCAAGCTACACATGGATCACTTGAAGTTGGCAAAAATGCTGACTTTGCTTTTTGGGATATCAAGACCCCTGCTGAACTCGCCTACTATCTACATGGGCGAACCTGTAAAGAATTAGTTATTCATGGCAGGTCATTCTAAATTATCAAATAGCAATGGAGATATTCGTTCCCCCCGAACAAACACTTCTTTTTTCGGGCCGGCGGGATTTGAACCCACGACCTCTTGGACCCCATCCAAGCGCTCTACCAAGCTAAGCTACGGCCCGTATTGATAAGTTGAACAGACTACTACTTCATCTTTTTGGTGCAATAAAAAACTTTTCTAAAAATGGCAATCACCAAAAGTCCACAGGGTACGATCAAGGGAAAAATATTTCCACGAGCGTGCAGCATCCAAGCATCAAGCGCTATGCAGCAACAGGCAACACCTAAAAGCACTAGTAAAAAATCAATCCATGAAAGCGCCTGTATTTTTGTTAATAGTAGCAAGATCACCAGTAAAAAAGTAAGTTCTAGCCAGGATATTTCATCACTCTCGCGACGAGAAAGCCGCAAAGGGTGATAGGGCAAGGCAGACGCAGAATTTTTATCAGGGCTGTATGAGTCCATACTGTCCTGATCAAAATTCAAGTCTAACGCAGCAGCCATCGGCGTTCCCGGCTTTCGTAGTAGAGAGCGATGAAAGATCCGGGCTAGACCCAGCGATGGAACTTTCACTATTTTTTTCTCTGCTTGATTTAAAAAAGCTTTTGCTTGCTCCGCAATCTGCGGGCCACCCAATAAAACAGTCTGACCAGAAAATAGAACATCCAATTCAGGAAAAATAGAACCTCGTTCTCGTTCTTCACGGCGCAGCAAAAGGTCATCCAAACTGATCAGAGAAACATTAGTAATAGATTTATTATTTTTCTCAGAGTAAGTTTCATGCGACACAAAGTAAATTGGAACTCCCTGAATCTCTCCTTACTCAATGGCCTCACGTAGCAGCAAAAAAGGACCAGATGAAAAATCAGCTGCTGGTTCTAAGATCAATATTTCACGAGGATGAAAACTAACAATTGCTCTGAGAACTAATGCCACATCTTGCGGAAGTAATTGAGACTGCGTCAACGGCATCTTCACGGCTGTGACAGTAGGAAGAGGATGATGAGTCGCTCGCGCCAATAATTTTATTACAGACTGCTCTAAAGGCCATACTTGTTCACTGCGCTCTAAAAAAAGCATTCCAACAAAAAGCAATATTATCACTAATCCCTCAAAAAACTTTTTCATGACTTTAAAAAAATCGTATTGCTTAACTTCAGCTAGAGCGAAGCAGCTCCCTCGCATGTGCCAAGGCAGAATTACTCTCCCCTCCTAACATACGCGCGATTTCCTTTTCACGCGTCTTTCCTTCGACCACGCGCAAGTTGGTACTCGTGCGTCCCTCACGCACTTCTTTCTCTACGACAAACTGCGATGCACCCGCAGCGGCTACTTGAGGAAGATGGGTGATGCAAAGGACTTGATGCTCCTTTCCTAGTTCCTGCATCTTTGCACCAACACGCAATGCAATCTCTCCCCCAACGTTGGCATCAATTTCATCAAAGACAAGCAGAGGAACTCTATCTTGATGAGCCATCGCTGACTTAAGGGCTAACATGACACGGGAAACTTCTCCACTTGATGCAATCATCCTCAGTGGTTGCAACGGCTCCCCTGGATTAGGTGCAAAAAGAAAATCAGCCTCTTCTCCTCCATGTGCCCCCGGCTCTGGCAGCGGCTCTAACGCGATTTGAAATCCAGCTTGCTTAAATCCTAAATCAATCAATGCTGCAGTGATGGCAACCATTAATTTTTTAGCTCCTTCCTGACGGCTCTTAGTGAGCTGTTTCATGGCAACTTGTTGTGCTTGCTGCGCCTCTTTTTTTCTCAGTTCTATTGAGGCAAGCTTCTCTTCAAGATGAGCAAATGAGTTCAAACGCTCTTCCAACCTTTTCGCATGCTCAATCACTTCGCTTAAGGTTGGGCCATACTTTCTTTTGAGTTTTGAAAAAAGATCAAGCCGATCTTCCAGTTGCAGCAACTCTTGTTGATCGAGCTCAATCGATTCACTATAATGAGCCAAACGCCCAGATATGCCTTGCAACTGCTCAGAGAGGAAATCAACTTCACTTAGCTCTTTTTCCATCTGAGGATCGAGCCTTACTAATTCGCGAATCGATCGTGTCACCTCTGCCAATACAGAAGCTACATTGACTTCATCTTCACTCAAACGCGCCGCAGCAAGGGAGGCTAGCTCACTCAAACGCTTTCCTTGAGAGGCTGTCCGATGGCGCATCACTAACTCTTCCTCCTCCTCAAGACGAAGATCAGCATTTTGAATTTCTGCTAGCTCTTGCACCCACTGTTCTTTTTGTTGTTCATGACCAACACCCGCCAGAAGCTCTTCCTCCTCTCGTAGCAAGGTCGCTATTTTTTTACGGGCATCAAGATAGTGAGTGCGTTCTGTTAATGCTCCGCTGAAAGTATCAAGGAGAAGTGTCTGCTCGCTCCTCGAAAAGAGCGATTGATGATCGTGCGGTCCATGCAAATCGATAAGCCGCTTTCCCAATTCACGTAGGAGCGTTACATTACAAGGTGAGCCATTCACAAACTGTCGACCTGTCGCTTCCGTTGAAATACTCCGTCTTAAAATCAACATTCCCTCGTCACAAGGATCAACCCCACGTTCTTCAAGAAGTTGATTTAACTCTTTTGGTTGAGGAATGTAAAAGAGAGCTTCTAGGGTTGCCATTGTCGCTCCATGCCTTACCAGGCCTCGATCAGCCCGTTCCCCTATCAGAAATTTCAAGGCTCCCAAGATAATCGACTTTCCCGCTCCTGTTTCTCCCGTGATCGTTACAAAACCTGCAGGAAGATCCCAAACAAGTTCTTCTACGAGTGCTAAGTTGCGAATTTTGAGTGATTGAAGCATTGAAAAAGGCTAAAGGCTGAAGGATATTTTTCGCTATTTTTCTTGAATATATCATAAGCGTGCGAATGGTATATCCCCATGACAAATGATTTTTAGGAAAATTATACGCAGAAAAAGGGCAAGTAAGAAAACCTTAAAATTAAACGCGAATGGTATAGATACAAAAAATTGTGCTATTATTTTCAACTAACTTATTCTTCAATCATTAATCTTTCTCCACATGAGCCTCCAACCTCCAACCTCCAGCATTCAGCCCTTCAGATTAACCTTTCTCGGAACTGGAACTTCTCACGGCATTCCGATGATTGGATGCGATTGCTCTGTCTGTACTTCTTCGGACCCTCGCGATCAACGCCTGAGAACCTCTATTCTTCTTGAATCTCCAGAATGTCAAATCCTCATTGATACGACACCTGACCTTCGCACTCAATGCTTGCGCGAAAAAATAAATCGTATTGACGCCGTCTTGTTGACTCATGCTCACACTGACCACATCATGGGGTTTGATGATGTGCGTCGTTTTTGTGAGATGCAAGATATAGCCATGCCCATTTATGCTTCTCCTTTCACGATGGGAAAAGTAAAGGATGCTTTTCGTTTTGCTTTTGATAATCCCAAACCATGGAAAAATTATCTTCGCTTGGAACCTCATTTCATTGAAGGTCCGTTTATATTAGGTGATCTTGAAATCATTCCTATCGCTTTGCCTCATGGCTCGATGACAACACTTGGTTTTATCTTCCAACATCAGGGAAAAAAATTATTGGCTTATTATACCGATTGCCAAGAGGTCACAGAGGAGGCACTTGCTGCTGCTGCTGGCGCTAAGGTCTTAGTCTTAGATGCTCTCCGAGAGACCTACCATCCTACTCATCTCAACTTTGAAGGCGCACTCAATGCTGCCACTCACATCAATGCTGAGACAACTTACTTCATTCATTTCTGTCATGATATTGCTCACGCTAAAAAAGAAGCGGAGCTACCTGCTAATATAAAACTCGCTTATGATGGATTGAAGATCAATTTATAGTACACTAGCTTCGAATTCTTCTGCAAACTTCTCTGTAAAACTCTGTGTAGGCCAGGATGCGGCTTCACCAAAAGCACAGATGGTACGACCAGCAATATTGTCCGCAATGGTGTGTAGCATTTTTGGATCAGAAGCGTTACCCTTTCCTGCCAGCATGCGTGTTGAGACTTTAGACATCCAAAGAACACCTTCGCGACACGGAGTACATTGCCCACAGCTTTCATGAGCATAAAACTGATTGAGGTTGTTGAGCGCCCAAACCATACTACGCGAATCATCCATGACAATCACAGCCGCACTTCCAATCATGGAACCAGCAGCAGCAACGGAAGCAGCGTCTAAGACAAGATCAAGAAGTTTTGTTTCTTGTTCTAACATGGCACCATCAGGTCCTGGTCTCTTGATTTTAAAAACTTCGTCGGCTCGCAGCACTTTAGAAGAACTTCCTCCTGGAATAATCGCCTTCAAAGAACGACCTGGTCTCAACCCGCCGCAGATATCAAAAATTAACTCTCCCATCGTCACTGCACCTACAGGCAACTCATAAGTTCCAGGACGAATCACATCTCCACTGACACACATAATACGAGTACCACCATCTCCTGCTGTTCCCATCTTGGCATATTCAGCAGAACCCAAACGGAGAATATGTTTCACATGACAGATTGTTTCAACGTTATTCACAATCGTCGGCGACATGTAGAGACCGAGTACGGCAGGAAAGTAAGGAGGCTTGATTCGAGGATAAGGACGTTTTCCTTCGAGAGATTCCAATAAACTTGTCTCTTCTCCGCAAATATAGGCCCCTCCTCCCTCGTGCACGTAGACATCAAGATCGAAATTATGACCAAGAATATTTTTTCCTAAAAATCCATGAGCTTTTGCCTCTTCAATCGCTTTTTCTAAAATGGCTTTTGCATGTGTAAACTCACAACGAATATAAATGTAAGCAAGATGAATATTCAAAGCGAAGCAAGTAATGATGATCCCTTCAAGAAGTTGATGTGGATCTTGATGAAGAATAACACGGTCTTTAAAAGTTCCCGGCTCTGACTCATCTCCATTGACACAGAGGTAATGCGGCTTTCCATCATCATGTCGAATGAAACCCCATTTAACACCGGTTGGAAAAGCAGCGCCTCCACGTCCACGTAAATTAGCGGCTTTAACTTCAGCAATAATTTCTTCAGGCTTCATCGTGAAAGCCTTTTTTGCTTCTTTGTAGCCACCGTGCTTGAGGTAAGTTTCTAGGCTTGGCGCATAATTTGGCTCGCTCACATTGCCAAAAATAATACGCCGCTCTTTAGGATGTGGTAATGGAAGAGTGGTCATTGCAAAAAAATCAGGAGTTTTGTGCCACGATGGCGGTAATATCGGCAGGAGTTACTTTTTCAACGAGGTCGTTATTAACCATGCAAACAGGGGCTGTGCCGCAACTCGCTAGACACTCTACAAATTCAACGCTAAATTTTCCATCAGGACTGGTTGGCAATCCATGCGCATGCCCTTCCTCGGAATGAATACCTGTGGCCTTGCAAAGCTGGTCATGCAGTTCATAACTTCCCGCCATTGCACAAGAAAGAGTGCGACAAACTCGAATAATGGTCTTTCCGGGAGCTGTCTGTCGGAACCAAGGGTAAAAACTCATCACCAGTTTCATCAATATATCCAATATGATTTTGCCAAAGATGCATCAGTGGCAAAGCTGCACTTCGTTTGGAAACGGGATAGTGCTTGATTGCCTCTTCTATTTTTTCAAGAAGGGCTGGAGGAATCTGAGACGATTGGATTGCGGAAGTTGAAGTCATGATCAGGTTCATGATGAAACCAAAAATTGTGCTCCTCGAAAAGTTTAAAATAAAGAAAACCTACACTTCATGTCTCACGAAGAATTTTCTTAACCCGGATATTTTCATCACTCTCGCGACGAGAAGGCCGCGAAGGCTGATGAGGCAAGGCAGACGAAGGATTGGAATTCGCTCGCGCCCGCGAGGCTCACCCCTTCGGGG
>CAYYAN010000085.1:0-6905 GCA_964469825.1 uncultured Chthoniobacter sp.
AATTTATGTTGCTCCTGGATCGATGCATGAAAAAAAGAGCACCAGTCATGGCCGGGACACAGCTTATCATCTTACGCTCTTGGCAATGAATGATGTTGGCTATCACAATTTGATCAAACTTTCTACGGCTGCTTATCTGGAAGGTTTTTACTATAAGCCTCGCGTTGACAAAGAATTTCTGGCTAAGCATGCTGAAGGTCTCATTGCCTTAAGCGGCTGCCTCAAGGGAGAAATTAATTCGGCACTTAGTGAAAATGATTTTGAAAAAGCAAGTTTGCTCACCAGAGAATATCGAGACATTTTTGGAAAAGAAAATTTTTTCATCGAACTCAGCGATCATGGAATTGAAGCTCAACGCCGTAATCGCCCGCTCTTAATCAAACTGGCTAAAGAATTTGAACTGGGACTTGTTGCTACTAATGATGTCCACTTTTTAGAACGCGCTCATCATGAAGCTCACGACGTCATGATCTGCATTGGCACAGGAACCATGGTAGCTGATGAAAAGAGAATGCACTATACTCCTGAACTCTACTTTAAGTCTGGAGATGAAATGGCTGCTCTTTTCGCAGACTGTCCAGAAGCCATTAGCAATACAGTTAAAATTGCAGAACGTTGCAATCTCACCATTGAATTCCATCGATCTAAATACCCGGACTACACGCCTCCTCCAGAAAAAACGCGCGAAGGATATCTTCGAGAACTTTGTGAAAATGGACTTCATAATCGCTTTGGCGAAAAAATTCATGATGAAGTGAAAAAACGACTCGATTATGAATTATCGATTTTAGAAAAAACGGGTTTTACTAGTTACTTTCTCATCGTTTGGGATTTCATTCACTACGCAAAAACACATGGTATTCCTGTTGGCCCAGGAAGAGGCTCTGCAGTTGGCTCACTAGTCTCCTATGTCCTCGAAATTACTGATCTTAATCCTTTAGAATACGGACTTATTTTTGAACGTTTCCTGAACCCTGATCGTATTAGCCCCCCTGATATTGATATTGATTTTTGTCAAAACCGACGTGGTGATGTGATTGATTATGTCCGCAATAAATATGGCGAACGAGCTGTCTCTCAAATTATCACCTTTGGAACGATGGGAGCGAAGAGCGTTGTCCGTGATGTCGGTCGTGTTCTTGGTTGGAGCTATAGTGATGCTGATCGCATTGCTAAGATGATTCCCAATGAACTCAACATCACATTAAAAAGCGCACTTGAAAAAAATGGAGATCTCAAAAAAGCAGTAGAAGAAGAACCTGCCACCGCTCAACTTTGGAACTATGCCACTTTTTTAGAAGGCCTTACCCGTAATGCTGGAGTTCATGCAGCAGGCATTGTGATCGCTGATCGCGATCTCTCTGACTACATTCCCCTGACGCGCGGTAACGACGGCGGCATTGTAAGCCAATACTCCATGGCTCCCTTAACTGATTTGGGACTGCTTAAAATGGACTTTTTAGGTTTGACAACCCTCACTGTCATGGATGATGCGATCAAGCTCATTCGTCAAAAAAACCCCGAGTTCTCTCTCTCAAAAATTCCGATGGATGATGCTCCTACTTTTGCTCTTCTTAATCGTGGAGAATCTGTTGGCGTTTTCCAGCTAGAGTCTGGGGGCATGACTAATGTTGCTAAAAGAATGCAGATGGATCATTTTAGCAATCTTATTGCATTAGTCGCCCTCTATCGTCCAGGACCAATGCAAAATATCGATGAATACATCGAACGCAAAAAAGGAAATAAAAAAATTTCCTATGCTCATCCTCTTTTAGAAAAAATTTGTTCAGAAACTTATGGAATTATTATTTATCAAGAACAAGTGCAACAGGCTGCTAATGCGCTTGCAGGCTACACACTAGGACAGGCCGATCTTTTACGCCGCGCCATGGGAAAAAAAGACAAAGCAAAAATGGCTCAAGAACGCTTAGTCTTTGTAGAAGGTTGTAAAAAACTAAATAAAATCCCAGAAAAGCAAGCCAATGCAATCTTTGATTTCTTGGAAAAATTTGCTGAATATGGTTTTAACAAAAGTCACAGTGCTGCCTACGCACTCATTTCCTATCAGACAGCTTATCTCAAAGCTAACTATCCTGTTGAATTCATGGCTGGACTCTTGAGTAATGCCGTTAATAACACCGACAAAATCACAACCTTAGTCGCCGAATGCGCACGGATGGAAATTGCAATTCTTCCTCCTGATGTTAATGCAAGTGGATTGACTTTTTTACCCGAAGAACAAAATGGAGAAAGAGGTATCCGCTTTGGTCTCGCTGCTGTTAAAAACGTTGGTGCTGCTGCCATGGAGCAAGCCATTACAGAAAGAAAGACTCATGGTACCTTTAAATCACTAGAAGATTTTTGCGCTCGTCTCGATTCACGAAGCGTAAATAAAAAAATTCTTGAGAGTCTTGTTAAGTGCGGTGCCTTTGACTTTGATGGTCGTCATCGGGCTGAACTTTTTGCTGCGATAGAACCTGCAATCGCTGCTGCCAGCTCGATTCAACGTGATCGCGCTGCAGGTCAGGTTTCGCTCTTTGATAGCATGGAAGATTTTGCTCCTTCTAAAAAAGTGCACCATTCTTCTCATAATGCCATTACTTCTTGGCCTCGTTCAGAGCAACTTTCCTACGAAAAAGAACTTCTCGGATTTTATGTGACAGGCCATCCTCTCGACGATTATCAAGGAAGTTTAGAAAAAGGAAAATTTACTGCTTTAAGTAATCTGCAAGAACTCACCGAACCACGCAAAGAAAAAGTAGCAGGATTGATCAGCTCGTTAGAAAAAAAATTCACTAAAAAGGAAGGAAAGGCTTTTGGCATTTTTCTTCTTGAAGATTATTCCGGCAGCATTGAAGCCACCATGTGGAATGAAGATTTTATGCAATTTGAATCGCTTTTACAGCCAGGAACTGCAATCTCTTGCACTTTGAAAATTATTCCTCGCGATGGAAACATCAGAGCAATTGCTTCTGATGTCAAGCCCCTCTCCCCTCTTCCTTCGAAAAAGCCAGTACATCTTCGATTTGATCGTAACAAATTAAATACTGACAGTTTGTTAGTAATTCAAAAAACCCTACAAGCCCATCCTGGGACTCGCCCTGTTATTTTAGAAATCATCGACCCTCAAGGAAACGTTCTTACCTTGAAAATCAGTCAGAAATTTACAATCAGTGATGAACGTACCGTGAAGAAAAGACTGGAACTATTTAGCCCGGATATTTAATCACTCTCGTGACGAGAGTAATTAAATATCCGGTTTAAAGTTTGCGCCACGCAGTACAACAAGAGCTGATTAGGTCATGCGCTTCTTCAGGTCCCGAAGTTCCACTTTGATAGAAACAGAGATCTTGATTTGATTGCTGCCAGGCCTCTTCGATGCCATCAATAAATTTCCAGGCGGCCACAACTTCATCACTGCGTGCAAAGAGTGTTGCATCACCATTCATGGCATCGAGAAGAAGACGTTCATAAGCCTCTGGATTTTGTTTTTCAAAAGCGGTTCCATATTGGAAATTCATTTTAACAGGTTGAATCTGCAACATTGATCCAGGAGTCTTAGCAGACATACTCAAAGAAATTCCTTCATCAGGCTGGATGCGAATGATCAAAACGTTTTGATCTAGCTTATGTCCTAACGTACTAAAAAGAATTGGAGGAACGCTTTTAAAAAAGACAGCAATTTCTGTGCAAGCCTTAGGCAAACGCTTACCAGCTCTAATAAAAAAAGGAACCCCAGCCCAACGCCAATTGTCAATCGCAATACGAAGAGCAACATAAGTTTCGGTTGTTGAATGAGGAGCTACTCCTTCTTCTTTTCGATAAGCCATAACAGGAACTCCTCCAACAAGGCCTTCCTCATATTGACCACGCACTACATTTTTAAAAACATCTTCTCCTTTGAGTGGACGCAATGAACGGAGAACTTTTAATTTTTCATCACGCACAGCATCAGCACTCATGCTTACAGGAGGCTCCATTGCAGTGAGGGTCAGTAATTGCAACAAATGATTTTGCACCATATCACGAAGCGCACCAGATTTATCATAATAGCCAGCACGTCCTTCAACGCCGAGCGATTCAGCAGCGGTAATTTGAACATGATGAATATGATTAGAATTCCAAATCGATTCAAAAATCGTATTGGCAAAACGAAGGACCATGATGTTCTGCGCGGTCTCTTTTCCTAAATAGTGATCAATCCGATAGGTTGACTGCTCAGGAAAAGCTTCATGTACGAGTTCATTCAAATGAGTAGCTGTTGCTGTATCAACTCCAAATGGTTTTTCAACAATGACTCGAGCCCAGCTTCCTGCACCAGGATTATTCAATCCACTCTCTTTAAGATTATGTAAAATAATTTCTATTTGATCAGGAGCTACCGCTAAATAAAAAAGTCGGTTATTCGGTTTCCCAACAGTTTTATTTTCTTCGTGTAATTTTTTAGCAAGCTCACAGTATCCATTGAGATCATGGAATTCGCTACGATGATAAGAAATGGATTGTGCAAAATTTTTCCATTTTTCATCGTCAACTGATGTTCGTGAAAACTTCCGCGTAGTCACGCCCAGTTCTTCACGAAAAGCTTCATCTGTTTTTTCACGACGTGCAAAACCAATAACTCTAAAATTAGATGGTAACGCATTCTCTACTGACAAATGATAGAGAGCTGGAATCAACTTACGATGGGTCAAGTCGCCCGTTGCTCCAAAAATGACTAAGGAACATGATTCTGGTGTTAATTTTGAAGTTGGAGAATGAAGGCTGGAAGCTAGAGGCATATTTATTAAGAAATCTAATTATTCTAAAAGAGTGAATGAAAATAAGAAAGTTTGCTTAAGAAGTCTGATTGAAAAATGTTTGTTGTAAAGCCGAGGCTAACCTGCATGGTTAGTGAGGCATTTGAACAGCTCAACTTTAGAACAGACACGATTGCGGAAAATTTTTTATTTCCATTCACGTTTTTAGGATTATGGAATAGGAAAGTTTTTAGCAAAGTCAGTAACTTCAAAACGCAATTTTTTTAAAGCTTCATCATTATATCGATTTTCTAATCCTTGATGAAGAAATTCTGCCACACGCCTCATCTCTTCTTCACGAAGTCCGCGTGTAGTGAGAGCAGGCGTCCCAAGACGAATGCCACCGGTCTTAGTAATCGGTTCTGTATCGAATGGAATTGCATTTTTGTTCACTGTGATGGCAACACGATCGAGTGTTTCTTGAGCTTCTAAACCTTGAATACCTCGAGACCGAAGATCAACTAACATCAAATGATTGTCGGTACCACCTGAAACAATAGTATATCCCAGTTCTAAAAGACGTTCAGCAAGTGCTTGTGCATTGAGGACTATCTGTTTTGCATAGTCACGGAAAGAAGGTTGCAAGGCCTCGTGCAAGCAGACTGCTTTGGCTGCAATGACATGCATGAGCGGCCCTCCTTGAACACCAGGAAAAACTTGAGCATCCAGTTTTTTGGCAAATTGCTCTCGACAAATAATGAGACCAGCGCGAGGACCACGCAAACTTTTGTGTGTGGTAGTTGTTACAAAATCAGCATAACTAATAGGACTAGGATGCATTTTTCCCGCAACTAATCCTGCAATGTGAGCCATATCAACGAAAAGATACGCCCCAACGCTATCTGCAATATGACGCATTCTTTCAAAGTCGATCGTTCGAGAATAAGCAGAAGCACCAGCTGTAATCATTTTTGGCTTAACTTCCTTAGCCTGTTTTTCGAGTGCCTCATAATCAATGCAACCGGTCTCTGGACTGACGCCATAATGATAAACGGTGTATAACTTTCCAGAAAAATTAGCGCGATGTCCGTGCGTTAAATGGCCTCCATGTGCCAAGTCCATCGTAAGAATCGTCTCACCAGGCTGTAACGCAGTAAAGTAGACAGCCATGTTGGCTTGACTACCACTATGAGGTTGCACATTGACATGCTCCCCTCCAAAAAGTGCCAGAGCCCGATCACGTGCTAGCTCTTCAACACGATCAACATGCTCACACCCGCCATACCAGCGACGCCCTGGATAACCTTCTGCATATTTATTTGTAAGGCAAGATCCTTGAGCCTCTCTGACTGCTTGACTTGTAAAATTTTCAGAAGCAATGAGCTCAAGATGGTCGTACTGACGTTGCTCTTCAGCTTCAATAGCTGCAGCAATTTCAGGATCTGCTGTTTTAAGGAAGGAATTATCCATATCGTTTGTGTATTTATCAATGTATCGCTGATAATTTAGAGATAGAAGATGGGGCAAAGTTTTTGTCAAAAAAATATTTTATTGTCTGCATTAGCAGACTACAACTCCTATCTTCGATCTTCTACTATCTCTCTTCAAAGTTTTCTTCTTTCACAAAAGGAAGAATTTTTTCCAAGCTTGATTTAATCACCTCACAACATTCTTCATAGTCCTCCAAGCAGCCTCCTATCGGATCAGAAAGGTCTTCTTGGGTTGTCCATTCAGTCAGTAAAAAAATTTTCTCTTGGTATTGCGGGTAGCAGCGTATTAAAAAATTACGATGTTGTTGCGTCATTGCAAAAACATAAGTTGCGTCATTCATGAGCTCCGGTGTTACCGCTTGGCTTTGAAAATGAGCAAACCGAATTCCCTCTTTTGCAAGAACGCTCAATGTCATCATGCTCGCAGCAAGGCCTTGTGTTGCTTGAACCCCGGCAGAGGCAACACGAATTTTCGTATCTTTTGGAAGCATGTTTTTAAAAAGAGCCTCTGCCATAGGACTACGGCAGGTATTTCCAGTACAAACAAAGAGGATTGATTTCATTTCACTTCGTGATAGTTGAAGTTAATAGTTGAAGTTAAAGTTTCATGGAGCGTTAGCCTAAAGTCCAATAAAAGTTCTAAAAAACTTAAACTAAGTTGTTACATCACGGCATA
>CAYYAN010000086.1:0-2624 GCA_964469825.1 uncultured Chthoniobacter sp.
CTTCCAAAGCTGCGAAAAAGGCTCCTGCTAAAAAAGTATTGCCGAAAAAAAAGATCAACACTGCCGTGAACAAGTTGACAAAAAAATCAACGAAGCCTCTTGCTAAAACGGCTTCCCCCAAAAAGCAAACTCCAAAAAAACAAACTAAAAACAAACTTAAAACAGTGTCTAAAAATCGAGGAGCTCTTCATCAAACTTTTATCACACAACCTGATAAGAAAAAAAATCAACACCTTTCTCCATTCCTAGTAAAGCAAAAGGCTCGTCTCTTGCAACTCAAGGATACACTACTCGACTCAATGAAAGGAGTTGCTCGTGATAATCTTCATGCAGGAAGCGAAACTTCAGCCTTCGGCATGCATCAAGCCGATGCAGGAAGTGATGCTTATGATCGTGATTTTGCTTTAAGCATCCTATCTCAAGAACAAAATTCACTTTATGAGATTGACGAAGCACTCAAACGTATTGATGATGGTACGTACGGAGTTTGTGAAATCTCAAATAAACAAATTCCTCGTGCACGTTTGGAAGCCCGTCCTTTTACTCGATATACCGTAGAATGCCAGGCTGACCTTGAAAAGCGGCAGCACTTTATTGGAACTCGCCTTCCCGTTAGCGCCCTCTTTGGCTTGACCGAAGAAGAGACTGAAAATGATGAAGATGAGAACCTTCTTGAACCAACTAAAGATTGATTATGGCCCGTGATATTATTACATTAGAATGCACCGAAGCAACTGCTGAGGGAAAACCTGTTTCTCGTTACATTAGTACGCGTAACAAGAAGAGTTTAAACACTCCAGGTCGCCTCGAAAAGAAAAAGTACAACCCCCATCTTCGTCGTCATACTCTCCATCGTGAGACTAAGTAGAGCACGAACGACAACACTATTAACTCATGCATACTCAACCTAAAACTGCAAAACGCCGTTCGAACTTTCGTCGAGCTAATCGGGCAATGCCACATCGTCGCATTGATATCAATACCGACGCCATCGATTTTAAAAACCCTGAACTCCTCAAGAAGTTTGTAACGGAAAACGGAAAAATCCTTTCTCGTCGCACCACTGGTGTCGCAGCTCACTTGCATCGCAAGATCACACGCGCGATCAAGCAGTCGCGTGCCGCGTTGCTGATGAAGTAGCGAAAAGTAAAGGGTGAAGAGAGTAAAGAGTGAAATAATTTTTATTGAGGTATATCGCTTCAATAGAAAACAAAAACTTTCACAACAAATATCAAAGCCTTGAAGACAGCATGAAGTCTTCTTCACTCTTAACTCCTTACTCTTTACTTGCTTTACCTCTCGTCGTCGGCATTCTTCATACACCAGCGTGCCTCAAAAAGTTAGAAGCTGAAAAAACTGTTCTTAATACGTCAAGCATTGATTTGTTAGAAGTGCGGCTTGATAAACTGCCTCATGACTCTCTAAAGCTCATAGAATGGCCATTGCCAGTCATCGCCACCGCACGTGATCCAAAAGAAGGCGGCTGGAATAATCTCTCATTGAAACAACGCCAAGAACTTTTGGAGTCAGCACTCTCTTGGGCAGCAATCATTGATATCGAACTTGCTTCAGCAATAGAATTTTCGACTCTAATCGCAACTGCGCGTCGCCATGATCGAGATATTATTCTTTCTCATCATGATTTTCAAACAACACCTGATGTTAAAAAACTTTGTGAACTGGCAACACAAGCTCACGATGCAGGTGCCTCACTCCTCAAAATTGCAACCATGACCTCTTCGGAAGAAGAAGTGAAGCGTCTTTTGGAATTCCAACAAATCTCCCATCTCATTCCGGTCGCTACGATGGGGATGGGGCCACTCGGAAAAAAATCTCGCCTGCAGCTTGCAAAGATAGGAACCAGGCTCCTCTATGGCTATCTCTATGAGCCATTCAGCACGATACCAGCTTCGATGCAGTGGGAAGCAAAAGAACTAGCCCGAATATTTCATCCGAGCTAGCTAATTTATTCACTCGCTGGCAGCTCACGAATCATCTGATCTGCAGGATTATTCGCATTAATATTAATCCAGCCATTCATGATTTTCCCTCCATTTTCAAATAAGAGATCAGAAATGAAATAGGTACGACCAGAAAGATCAAAAACTCCATTTTGATCTGGAACAACTCCTAAAAATTGAAGCTCTTGTTTGATTTCTTTTGCGAGAATTAAATCATTATTTAAGCAAATCATCCCATTGATAATTTTTGATCCATCAGCTAATTCAATTGCTGAAACATTCATTGTATGGCCGGCTAGATCAATTGTTGCACTACCACCAATGCTGGTCCCACCACTGTAAGAGTTATGAATTGTGAGAGAAGGTTGTGTATTTCTAGAGTTCCCAACAGCAAGTTGATTGCTATTCTGCCAAAGACTCCCACTTGGACTCACTAACACACCAATAGTCACTGTATTATTTAGAGTCACACCATCACTTGTTTGAAGTGTTCCAATAGGTAATGGGATCAGATCAGAATTTTTTACAGGCTGCGCGCAACCACTTGTTAAAATGGGATCAGGCTGAGTAATAGTATACGAATCTGCTCCCTGATTAATCGGACTCACGATTTGAATGCTACCCGAACCCCAGCCTTGCCCCCAGCCTCCACCATTTGGAGCA
>CAYYAN010000086.1:2634-3902 GCA_964469825.1 uncultured Chthoniobacter sp.
CCCGCATTCTCTTGGGAAAAAATTCCAGCAATGCACGCTATAAAAGTAACAAATAAAAAAGAAATGAATTTTTGAAAAAGAAATGAGGTTTTTTTATTCATAGCGAAGAGTTCTATTCGAAAGCGAGCTACGTTTCAATAAAGAAGTTTTTCATTTTTCTTCATTCTTTTTATCATTTCCATCTTTGTAAACTTTTTCGCTCACATCCGCTCTGGAACCTGAATTCCAAGTAACGCCAACCCACATTGCAACACACGTGCCGTGAGCTCTGCAAGCACAAGGCGAGATTGCTTGACCGATTCCTCTGCTTTTAAGATGGGACACTGCTCGTAAAAACGATGAAAACTATTGGCGAGCTCATAAAGCGCGAGACACAAAATATTCGGACGCGCATCGAGGAGCACCGCAGGCACGACCTCAGCAAACTGTAACAGCTGCAACGCCAAACCCCGCTCCGCCTCACTCTCCAACTTAACCCCGAAGGGGTCGGTTCCGTAGTTTGTTACATTTGGTGCCAGTTCATTACATTTATACTCTGGTCCTAAATGTAACAAACTATGGAACCGACCCCTATTTTCATTTTTGCGGAGGATGGATTGGATGCGAACGTACGCATTTTGAAGGTAAGGAGCGGTGTTGCCTTGAAAGGAAAGCATTTTTTCCCAGGAAAAAACAGTATCGCTCATCCGATGTTGCATAAGGTCGGAGTATTTTAAGGCTCCAAGGCCAACAATGTTAGCAATTTCTTTTTTTTCAGCCTCAGAAAAATCAGGGTTTTTTTCCGAAACAATCTTAAAAGCCCGTTCTACAGCTTCATTCAAAAGCTCGCTTAACTCCACATTTTCTCCACTCCGCGTCTTCATCATCTTACGATCTTCTCCCAAGATGCTTCCAAAGCCGATGTGACGGAGCTTGCAATTAATCCCAATTTTTTTCGCCGTAGCAAAAAGTTGTTCAAAGTGCAACTGTTGCGGCATTCCGCAGACATACCAGATCGCATCAGGATGCCAGCGCTGCTCACGATATTCGAGAGTTGCAATGTCAGTCGTAGAATATAAAAACCCTCCATCTGCTTTGCGAATAACGAAAGGTTTTTCAGCAAGTGTCGGATGATCTTTGAAAAAAACAACTAAGGCTCCCTGGCTCTCTTCAGCAATTCCATCCTGTTCGAGTCGCTGAACTAAAGGAGCTAGAGCTTCATTGTAGGAGCTTTCGCCAAGACATTCATCAAATGAGGAGCAAATCTATGCCAAGCTATTCGGACTTCC
>CAYYAN010000086.1:3912-6836 GCA_964469825.1 uncultured Chthoniobacter sp.
AAATTCTTTCCACGAAATGGCAACGACTTCTTTCCAAATCGCAACATTCTCCGGATCGCCCTGTTGTAGCTTCACGAGCTCTTCCCGAACGGTTATTTTCATCGAAGGATCATGTTGCTCCTGTTCATTCACCTCACGATAAAGCCGAACTAATTCATGAACAGTTGACGCTTCTGAATCAGCAGGCTTTCTCAAATGTTTCCAGCCATAAATCACTTTTCCAAACTGCGTTCCCCAATCACCAAGATGATTGTCTGTGATCACACGATGTCCTAAAAATCGAGCAATCCGAGCCAAGGCATCTCCGAGCACGGTGCTTTTAATATGTCCTACATGCATCGGCTTGGCAACATTCGGAGAACTAAAGTCAATCACGATCATCTCTGGTTTTTGAACGATCGCCACACCACAACGCGCATCTTGCATCAAGGTTCCAATTTGCTTTTCTAAAAATGCAGTTTTAAACCGAAAATTGATAAACCCTGGACCAGCCATCTCTGGCTTAGCTGCAAGATCCTCAATACAAAGTTCTCTAATTAACTGTTCCGCTACCTCACGAGGATTTTTCCGTTCTTGTTTTGCAATGATCATGGCAGCGTTTGTCTGATAATCACCAAAACGGGCATCAGCCACTGGAGTTACTACGGCAAGAGAGCTGTCTAAGGAAAGCTTAGACAAAGCGTCACTGAGTCGTTGTTGAAGAAGTGATTGAAGTGTATCTTGCATAAAAAATAAAATTCTACATATGCTACCAGCCTCTACGCTAATTATCTAAAAGATTTTTAAAATTTTAGTTATCCTAAAAACGTGAATGAAAATGAGAAAGTTTGCGTAAGGAGTTTGATTTGAAACTGGTTGTTGTAAGGCTGTGGCTAACCTGTACGGTTAGTGAGGCATTAGAACGAACAGTTTGAAACAGATTACATTGCGTAAAATTTTTTTATTTTCATTCACGTTTTTAGGATATACCATTTGCATACGAGTTTGAGGTTTTTACGTCGAAATTTTTTTCTAGCAAGACGTAGGATTGCAAGGGCATCCAGGCATAACGCAAGATCCGATAACGATGCTAGAGAGAAACAGTGCAAGTAACAAAACCTAAAAATCAAACGCGAATGGTATAGGTAAAGTCTGTCTCTAATCCCCTATGACGCGAGGCATGAAGGAGCAACACATATTTTTCTCGTAGCAATAGAATTTACGAGGCAGTCTACGTTTCTCGTTTTAAAACTTTCATGATATCTTGCGCATCATGAGCATTTGTTAGTGCTTCACGTGTTACACGATCATTAAGAAACTTAGCAATAGCTGAAAGAGTTTTGAGGTGTGTTTGAAATTGAGCAGCAGGAACAAGAAAAAGAACAACAAAATGAACTGGTTTATCATCAAGAGACTCAAATTCAATTCCTGTTTGAGAACGTCCAAAAGCAACAACAATTTTATCTACAGCTTCTGAAGAGGCGTGAGGAATAGCCACCCCAAAACCAATGCCAGTGCTCATTGTCTCTTCACGATGAAAGAGTGCTGCAAGAATATTTTCTTTTTCTTTGCGAGGAAGGTGCCCTCCCTCTACTAAAAACGAAACAATTTCCTCAATAGCTTGCCATCGCTCCGAAGCCTCCATGTTTGGAATGATCTGGCTCTCGGAAAGTAAGGCACCTAGGGTTTCTGAGGAGGAAATCATAAAGTAAAGAATAAAGAGTGAAGACTGAAAACACAGTTCTCTTGGACCTTCTTTCTAAAAATAGACCCTATAAGAGAATACATTTCAAAATATCAACCTGATTTCAAATTAAAAGTACTCTTTGCCTTTTACTCTTTGCTTCTTACTTCTCTTCTTCCCCTACCATGTAGCGAGTAAAGCGTCGAATAATAATATTTTCTCCAAGTTCTGCAATTTTGGAAGAAACATAATCTTTAATAGTTAGATCTGGATTTTTGACGAAGGTCTGTTCCATTAAGCAAATAGTGCTATAAAACTTATCTAATTTGCCATCAACAATTTTATCCATGATCGCTTCAGGTTTCCCTTTTACTTGATCACGATAAATCGCTCGCTCCGCTTCAATAAGATTAGAATCAACTTGCTCACGATTGACGACGAGTGGATGGCTTGCAGCAATTTGTAGCGTAATGTCTTTAACAAAATCACGAAAGATGTCGTTCTTAGCAACGAAGTCGGTTTCACAATTGACTTCAACAAGAACACCTACTTTACCTTGCATATGAATGTAGGAAGCAATCACACCTTCCTTAGCAATGCGTGTTGCTTTTTTATCAGCACTAGCAATTCCTTTGGTACGGAGAATTGCTTCTGCTTTTTCAGGATCTCCGTTAGCTTCTTGCAAAGCGCGTTTGCAGTCCATCATTCCAGCATTTGTTTTTTCACGAAGTTTCTTAACTAAATTGGGGTCGATCATTAAAGTTGAAGTTAAAAGTTTAAATTTAAGTCAGATAGAAATGAGTTATGCTTTCGTAGCAATCACATTGAAAGAAGATTATTCTGCTACAACTGCAAGTTCTTCATGTGTCACAACAATTTCCTCCGGAGAAGATTCCGGAAGAGCTTTTGGCATTTGCTGACGGCTACCACGTCCTGCTAAAATTCCATCTACTATTTTTTGGAGAACAATTCGAATAGCACGAATAGCATCATCATTACCGGCGATAGGATAATCAACAATCTCTGGATCACTGTTTGTATCGACAATAGCAACAATAGGAATACCGAGGCGACGAGCTTCAGCAACTGCAATACTCTCCCGAACGGTATCAATAACGACAAGTGCATCAGGAAGCTTGTCCATTGTTAATACTCCACAAAGATTTTTACGAATCTTTGTTGCTTCACGGCGAAGTGCACTTGCTTCCGCTTTATTGATTCTGTGAAAGCCAGCACTTTTTTCGAGCTCTTCAAATTCTCG
>CAYYAN010000087.1:0-6832 GCA_964469825.1 uncultured Chthoniobacter sp.
CGCGAAGCACTATTCTAACAGCCTTTGACGATGGTGAACAAAAGGGATTAAAAAGAGGATTGCAACAGGGATTGCAACAGGGATTGGAACAGGGATTGGAACAGGGATTGCAACAGGGATTGCAACAGGGCCATGCTGAAGGCCGTCAAGAAGAACGAAAAACATTTCGTTCTTTACTGGTTAAACAACTCGATCTTCGCTTTCCCAATCAAGTTACTCAAGATCATCTGTACATGATCGAAAAAGCCGATAGCAACAGGCTCTCTTATTGGATTGAAAATTTAATGAAAGCAACAAGCATCGAAGAAGTCTTTCGTTGTTTTTAGCCTGAATATTTCATCACTCTCGTGATGAGAAAGCCGCGAAGGCTGATGGGCTAGGGCATTAAGTCTTATCCCCAGTATTGAAAAATAGTAAACTACAGTCTGCCGAAAAACTATTTTTCTCTTGAAAGAAGCGCATCTGCCAAAACTTCCAGCTGATGCGCACGAGGTCCAAATATTTTCAAAGTCTGATGTGCTTTTGCGGTCAACTTAGCAGCCTCTTTTTTTGACGCTTCCAAGCCGATAACAGCAGGATAAGTTGCTTTTTTTGCAGCGAGATCTTTGCCTGCGCTTTTTCCAAGTTGCTTACTCGATTGTGTCACATCTAAAATGTCATCGATGATTTGGAATGCAAGCCCCAAGGCTTTTCCAAAATCAATCAGCGCTTTCAATTGTTTTGGTGTAGCATTGGCCATCATCCCTCCAAGGCGGAGGGAGAGAACGATCATGGATCCTGTCTTTTTCTCATGAATAAATCGGACATCCGCTAATGTCGCTTTTTTTCCTTCCGCTTCCAAGTCCACTACTTGCCCCGCAATGAGTTGCTGACTACCTGCAGCAATGCTCAGCTCTTGCAAAAATTGAGAAAGAGGATAGCGCTTCGGAGGCGTGATCTGCGAGAGTAATTCGAAACTTTTTGTAAGGAGTGCATCTCCTGCCAAGATTGCAATTCCTTCTCCAAAAACTTTGTGGCACGTTGGCTTGCCACGACGCAAGTCATCATTGTCCATTGCTGGCAAGTCATCGTGAATGAGTGAATACGTGTGCAAACATTCGAGCGCACAAGCGATCGGCAAAACCTTTTTGCTAATGTCAGCATCATGACTACATGCTTCCGCCGCAGCTAGGCATAAGAGAGGCCGAAGTCTCTTTCCTCCTGCAAGGAGACTGTAGCGCATCGCACGATGAATCGTCACAGGGGCTCTCGCTTCGTTAGGAAGCGCTTTTTGAAGAGCATGTTCAATTCGCTTAGAATATAGGCTGAAAGCTGACCTCTGACGGCAGAAGGACTTTTTTTTGTTTTCTTTCATAGCCATCGAAAATTTTTTGATGTTGTTACAAAACAAAAATCACGATTTATCACTAAAAGTGAATGTATAAGCTCTCAGTCTTTAGCCCTCAGACCTTGTAAGCCGCTTGCGGCTTACAGTGTCTTACAAAAATTCTCTAAACGATCCATTCCCTCTTTAATAATGTCGAGGCCTGTAGCATAGCTCAAACGAATGGTTTTATCATCCCCAAAGGCGATACCTGGAACTACAGCAACATTAGCTTTACTTAAAAGACGATCGGCAAAATTGGAAGAGGAGAGTCCTAATTTATCAATTGATGCCAAGATATAGAAGGCTCCTTGGGGCTTCACGGCAGAAATGTTCGGCATGCTAGAAAGTCGTTGGAACATATATTCGCGGCGAATATTAAACTCTTCGCGCATATCAGCGACACATTGTTGACTTGAGGTTAGAGCCATTAGGGCCCCTTTTTGTGCAAAAGAACAAGGTCCGGAGGTGCTATGACTTTGTAAAGAATCGATTGCTTGTGCGATTTTTTGAGGAGCACCTAGATAACCGAGACGCCATCCTGTCATCGCATAGGCCTTGCTAAATCCATTTACGGTAATAGTTAAATCACGAGCTTCCGGAGTCAGGGAAGCCACACTAACATGCTTAGCATCATCATAGATGAGATGCTCGTAAATTTCATCGGATAGAATCAAGATTTCTTCATCAGCTGCAACTTCGACAATAGCTCGTAATTCTTCCTTGGTATAAACAGCGCCTGTTGGATTGCCTGGGGAATTGATGATGATCATCTTTGTTCGCGGGGACATCGCATTTTCAAAATCCTCAGCAGTAATTTTCCAATTATTTTCGGCTGTTGTTGGAATAATCACTGGCTCTGCACCAGCAAGACGCACCATTTCTGGATAACTCAACCAATAAGGAGCAGGAATAATCACTTCATCTCCTTCGCCTACACAAGCCATGATGGCGTTGAAGCAACTTTGCTTGGCTCCATTGCTAACAATGATCTCACTCGCAGCATAATCGAGATGATTCTCTGTTTTAAATTTATGAGAAATCGCCTCACGAAGCTCAAGAATTCCAGAGCTAGGAGTGTAGTGAGTAAAATTAGACTCTATAGCTTTGCAAGCAGCTTCCTTGATGTGAGCTGGTGTTTCAAAATCAGGCTCTCCTGCAGCAAAACTACAAACATTGACTCCTTGAGCGAGGAGTGCTTTAGCTTTGCTGTCGATGGCAAGAGTCAGAGATGGAGTGATATTAGCGAGACGCGAAGCGAGTTGCATAAGAAGTTAAAATGGCAAGTTGAAGTTGAAGGACTGAGCTCTTTGTTATTTTTTCAGGTGATGTTCAATCACTGTTTTGAAATTATTTTCGTTAATGTCAATAATGGCCGTTTCACGAGTAACACTCTCGGGGGCATCAGAAGCATGGGCTGCATTGACCATGATATCTTGACCAAATTCTTTGCGGATCGTTCCGTGAGGCGCTTTCGAAGGATCAGTAGGACCAAGGGTCTCGCGGATTTTACGAATCGCATCAACACCTTGATAAATTAAAGCGAAGCAGAGCTCACTACCAGGTTCCACATGGCTCTCTTCAGGACATTCGGAAGGACGACGCCCTGACATAAAAGCAACAATGGATTCCCAATGCGAACGACCATCAGGAAGTTTCTTTTCTAAAACTTCGAGCACAGGGCCATAAAACTCTTTGGCTTGTGCAACACTCATACGATGAACCTTGCAACCCACAATAGCTAAGCCAGTACGTGCGAGCAAATCAATGACTCCACCTGGACGTGTATTAGCAAAACGAAAATTATCTGGCTTAATGAGAACTAATGTTTTTTCTAAAATGGCATCCGCAGGAAATGTTGCCTTCGCATCTAAAATGCCCCCATCTTTGTCTGAGAATGCTGCTAATGCTTTCAACCCTTCTTCAGCCTCTTTGACTGTAGTGGGAGCAATCACTGCAGGTTCAAAATAAAAAATGCTAGGCTTTTGATCACTTTCTCCTTTTTGGATCATGAAATGATCGCCATAGGTATCGCGAACTGTTTCACCACGGCCATGCATGGTTTTGTCGTTACCAACAATGAGGCTCATTTTAGCAACAGCATCTTCTCCATGGAAAAGCAGGACCATGGCCTGATCCTGACCATTCTTTAAAGAGTTTTTAAAAAAATTAGCGCTCAAAGGCTGGCTTTCCAAGCTAAGTGCAAGCCGCTCTTGCAGTTCGACACTCGGCGCAAACATGCGAGCTCCAATAAGCTCCAGTCCAGAACGAGAAAGCAAGCGAGCAAGAATATTTCCTGTACGAGCCTTAAATAAGGCTTGAGGCGTAATAAAAACGTAAGTGAGTTGATGAGACATGATAAAAAAGACGGTCGGCAATTCTAGTCGAGCTTCCGAAAAGAGTCAATTTGGTTTTTTTCGAATGCATGTTTCAAACAATGCCACTTTTTGACCAACTGCTCTTCTGCACCGTGATCTGTTGGAATATAGTAAGAACGCGGCTCTACAAGGTAGTCTTGCTTGATATACCCGCCAGGGAAATTGTGAGGATAGAGGTAATCTTTTCCATGTCCTAAATTTTTTGCAGCTGCATAATGACCATCGCGTAAATGACAAGGCACTGACAAAGCTCGTCCAGTAGCGACTTCTTTTGCTGCACGCTCTAATGCTAGGTAAGAACTATTGCTCTTAGGAGCGAGCGCCAAGTAAACGGTCGCATGAGCCAGCGTGATACGGGCCTCAGGAAGCCCGATTGACTCAACGGCTTGTTGCGCTGCTGTTGCTAGCAGAAGGGCCTGCGAATCAGCCAAGCCAACATCTTCACTCGCTAAAATAATAAGACGTCGCGTGATAAATTTTGGATCTTCTCCTGCCTGCAACATTGTGGCAAGCCAGTATAAGGCGGCATCAGGATCGCTCCCTCGAATACTTTTAATAAAAGCGCTGATCACATCATAATGCCCATCTCCTGTTCGATCATAAACAACGGCTTTTTGTTGAATGCTCTCTTCGGCAATTTGTTTTGTAATAACAATCTTTCCATCCTTGTTAAATGGGGCTGTAGAAGCTGCTACTTCTAAAGCGTTGAGACATTTTCGAGCATCTCCATCGCTCATTGCTGCAAGATGAAGAGCGGCCTCTTTCTCTAAGATAATGGGCAACGCTCCAAGTCCCCGTACCTTATCCTTCAATGTTTGATGTTGCAAGAGAACCAAGTCTTCTTCACGCAGCGACTTGAATTGAAAGACCTGCACTCGCGACAGGAGTGGCGCAATCACCGAAAAAAAAGGGTTTTGTGTCGTGGCTCCAATCAACAAAAAGGTACCTCGCTCTACATCGGGCAGCAAAGCATCTTGTTGAGCTTTATTCAGACGATGAATCTCATCAATAAAAAGAAGCGTTTTCTTTCCCATTCGGGCCTGTTGCAAAGCCACTTCTATTGCTTTGCGGAGATCAGCAACAGAACCTTCCACTCCACTGAGTTCTATAAAATAACGGCTGCTCTGCACTGCAATCAGTCGCGCAAGGCTTGTTTTTCCTGTTCCAGGCGGGCCATAAAAAACCATTGAAGAAAATCGATCTGCCTCTAGCGCCCGCTGCAACAAACTCCCCTTGTTCAAAAGATGCATTTGCCCAACATACTCTTGAAGTGTGCGAGGCCTCATTCGCGCAGCTAAAGAAGCGTCGAGCCCTAAAGAGGTTGATTGCTGAAAAATGAGTTCTTTTTTAAAAAGATCATCCATATAAGGTAGGAAAGGTTAGAGGCAACAAGAAAAATAATCTTGCCTGCGATAATAGGAAATAACTACGATCTTTTCCATGAAAACCATACTTGTTGCTGTTGACCTTAGCCCTGTGAGTTCCAAGATTCTTAAAGAAGCGGTTGGCTTAGCAGAGGAACTTTCTGCTAAAATTATTTTGCTTCACGTAATTTCTCCAGTGAGCTCCGCGGTCCCAGTCGGCTCTTCCATGGAAATGGTTTCTGTCCCACTTCCGCTCTCTGCTGGAGAAATTGCTGAAGTCAAATCAGAACTTAATACTCTCGCCGCCACGATGGCCACTCCAAAGGTCGAGATTGAAACACGTGTTAAGGAAGCTCTTCCTGTTGAAGAGATCAAACATCAAGCTGAAGCAACTGGCGCCTCTCTTTTAATTCTCGGATCTCACGGCCATGGCGGGCTCTATCATCTTTTCAATGGAAGCGTTGTTACCGAGCTGCTTAAACAGTCGTCTCTGCCCGTAATGATCGTACCTGCGCGGAATTAACGCATCTGTCATGCAATGGCAGAGTAGAGAGAAGATACGGATTGAGAGCGACTTAGAAACCAGTTTCCGAACTATTGTCCTGAACCAATATACGTCGCCGAAGCACTTCCTAAGTTTGTTTTTGTTCCAACAGCAGGAACTTTTTTCAAATCATAGACATCTTGAGAGGCTGATCCTGTCTGCGTGTCATACAGCATCACGGCTTGCCCTTTTGTCTGGGCCGTATTGGGGGCATTAACAGCAAGATAACGTTCTGCGTTATTTTGCTGTTGTTGATTTAGCTCTGCATAATAAAGACGGGCGCGCGCCTCAGCAATCCGACGTTGATCAACAGTAGCACGCTGTTTCGTATAGATATAGGCTCCAGCACCCGCTAATGCGGCGCCCCCAAGAGCTACGGGAATAGTGATTCCAGGATTCACTCCAGAACAGCCCAAAGCCACTCCTGCGGCGGTCCCCACAACACCAGCAGCAATTGCTGCATTTTCCCCTGGTGTCAAATTAGAACAGCTAGTGAAAGTGAGTGCGAGTGTTAGGAATAAAGAAAAGAATGAAAGACGAGAAGAAATCATAAGAGCAGGTTAAACGTTGCAGATGACAGTTACAGGAAAATTTTTGTGCAAAACTTAAAAAATAAAAAATCAATACAATTTGGAAAGCGCATTAAAAATTCGCTGATGCAGGTGCAGGACAAGGAATGACGCAGTCCTGTACTGCATCAGTAGAATTTGCAATGCACTTTACCATTGGATACCAAAGAGCAGCAACCCCTCATTCCTCCCAACTTCATCTGGATCTTTTGAAACATTGTCCTCACCATTGCCATAGGAAGCAGGCGCTAAAGGACTCACCATCTGCCATGGCTCTTTTGACTTGAAAGCCTTTGTCAAACTTCCATCTAACTTAACTGGCGATTGTTGTTCTACTTTTTTAGGTGGTATCCGTTTTAGTTTTCTTGGAGCCACAAATTCTGTATCAACTTGCCGAGTTTGTTGAGCATTCACATTGTTAAAAAAAAATAGCGCAATACTGACTGTAATGATTGGGAAAAATAAAAAGCGAATCGACAACATCTTCATATTGGTAGCTTCAACTCACAGCAAGCGCAAGAAGATAGAGCATTGAACGCTTCAACACTTCAACTCTGCTTGCATCAATAAAAATTATTCTTATTTTAACCCGGATATTTCATCCCTCTCTACTG
>CAYYAN010000088.1:0-6830 GCA_964469825.1 uncultured Chthoniobacter sp.
AGGAAAAGGAATTCCTTGGGGGCTTGCATCGCTTCCAATTATTCCTGATCAATTTGATCTAAAGCCAATTTCACGGTCTGAAGAACGATTGAAGATAGTTAAAAAATTATTAAAGCGTTCCGATGTTACCTCGGTTATCAATGCTTGTGATGCTGGCCGCGAAGGAGAATTAATTTTCCACAATATTATGCAAATTTCTGGTGTTAAAAAGCCAGTGCAACGACTTTGGTTGCAATCCATGACGCAAGATTCGATTCGTGCAGGATTTGCAGCGCTGCGTCCAGCCAAGGAGATGGAAGATCTTGCCGCAGCAGCGATTTGTCGTGCAGAGAGTGATTGGTTGGTCGGAATCAATAGCACTCGAGCCTTGACGGCTGTTAACTCGGGGGACCGTGGTTTTCAACTCACTCCGGTTGGTCGTGTGCAGACACCGACTCTAGCTATTCTTTCAGAGAGAGAAGAACGTATTCGTAATTTTATTCCTAAAACCTATTACGAAGTTCATGCCACTTTTAAAGTTCAAGCTGGAGAATACTCTGGACGTTGGTTTGATCCGAATTTTAAAAAAGAAAGTGATGATGACGCTGCCAAGCCAGAACGCCTCTGGGATCAAGAGCGAGCATTTGCAATTGTTGAAAAATGCCAAGGAAAAGTTGGTATTATCGAGGAGCAAAAAAAAGGAACAACACAAGCAGCACCTTTATTGTACGACCTGACATCATTGCAGCGTGAGGCTAACAGCCGTTTTGGTTTTAGTGCCAAGCGAACGCTCCAACTTGCTCAAAGACTTTATTAACATCATAAAGTTTTAACTTACCCACGTACAGATTCTCGGTACCTTCCAGAAGATAATGTGAACATCGTCAAAAAGGCGCTTGAAAACATGGAGGGTGATCTCAAGAAACATGTTGTCCACCTTTTTGAGCAAAGGTGGTTTGTAAAAACGGGAAAAGTTTTTAATAATGCTAAAGTTTCCGATCACCATGCTATTATTCCAACGGGAGCTTCCATTGAAAAATTAGATGAAACCGAGTTGAAGCTTTATTACATGGTCGCTCAACGTTTAGTTGCGATTTTTTATCCAGCAGCTCGCTTTGATGTTACAACTCGTATCACGCGGGTTGAGGAAGAACATTTTAAGAGCGAGGGAAAAATTTTAACCGATCCTGGTTGGCTTGCAGTCTATGGAAAAAAGTTAGAGAACGAAGATGCTGACAAAATTTTAGTTCCGATTGCCACTGCTCATGCTAAGAACTCCAATGAAAAAGCTCACACGATTGCAATTGAGGCACATGAAGCGCAAACCAGGCCTCCTGCTCGTTTTACGGAAGCTACTTTGCTGAGTGCTATGGAAGGGGCTGGAAAATTGGTTGAGGATGAGGAGTTGCGCGAAGCTATGAGTCAGCGTGGTCTTGGGACACCAGCGACACGAGCAGCGATCATTGAGGGATTGTTGTTAGATGGTTATGTAGCTCGTGAGGGACGAGAGCTTGCAGCCACCAGCAAGGGTCTTGCTTTGATCAACCTTCTCCATCACATGGGCATTGCCGCATTGACTTCACCTGAGATGACGGGAGAGTGGGAGTTTAAACTTAAAGGTATTGAGCAACATCAAGTAGAGCGTGCAAAATTCATGGAGGAAATTTGTCGCTTTACACGTGAGATCGTGGAGAAAGCGAAAGGATTTCAAGATGATGACGGAAGTTTTCCTGACTTGGAAGTTATCTGTCCAAAATGTGGGAAAGGCCCTTTTGCAGAAAATGTACGACAATTTAAATGTCGGGAATGTGGTTGGAGTCTCTGGAAGTCCTTGGCAAGCCGCCCGCTCGAGCGAGCAGAAATTAAAGAGTTGCTTGAAAAGAAAAAAGTTGGGCCGCTTGAGGGATTTCGAAGTCGTTTTGGAAAGACTTTTGCAGCGATGTTATTACTCGATGAAGAATTGAAACCAAAATTTTCTTTTAATGAAGAGGGAAATGAGGAAGCTGAGGCTCAGTTGAAGCAGGCTGAAGCGATTGCCCCTTGTCCTCTTTGCAAGAAGGGGATCGTTCGTGATGGAATGAATGCTTTCGTTTGTGATCAGACGATTGGGAAAAAATGTACCTTTCGTATGGGGAAAACGATTTTGCAACAACCGATCACTCGAGATCAACTACTCAAGCTTGTGCAAAGCGGTAAGACAGATTTACTCTCCGGATTTGTTTCTAAGAAGGGGCGCAAATTTTCAGCGTTTCTTAAATTCGAAGGGAAAAAAGTCAGTTTTGAATTTGCGCCACGAGCAGCTGGAAAAAAAGTTGGGAAGTCTAAATCAAAAAAGGTTTTAAAGCAAGTCATGCAAAAAGAAAAAAAAGAAGGTGAGTAAAAAAAATCTTTACCGCTCTTCATTCACTCTTCACCCTTAGCAGTCATGATCACACCAAAAAATCAAGAAAACAAAAAAATCTCGCTCTTTAGCGCTGTAACCTTAGGTGTCACAGCTATGATTGGCTCTGGCTGGCTATTTAGTGCTCAGCTTAATGCACGTTTAGCGGGGAATTATGGATTTTTAGCTTGGGCTTTAGCTGGTTTGCTTGTGATAGGAATTGGACTTTGTTTTTCTCAAGTCGTCTCGGTTTATCCGGTGCGCGGTGCTACCTCTCGTGCTAGCATTTTATCTCACAATGCAATTTTTGGGATGCCTTTTTCATTTGCAGGGTGGTTTGGATTGATGGTAACAGTGGCGACTGAAGCGCAAGCAACAACAGAGTATTTATCAGCTTGTGTCAAAGATATTGGATTCATGACCGACACAGGGTTGACTCTTAACGGAAAATTATTTGCCTCAGGAATTTTGTTTGTTTATCTCGCTGTAAATTTTTATGGAGTTAAATTGCTCGCAAAAATTAATAATACGGTAACGGCACTAAAAGTCTTTACGCCACTTTTTGCTATTACGGTTTTATTTATTGCTCATTTTGATAAAAGTAATTTTAGTTTGCCTTCCAATGTGGCTTATGGCTTTGGATCAGCGCTTACAGCAATTATTGGGGCTGGGTTGATTTATGCTTATAATGGTTTTCAACTAGCAGTCGCCTTTGCTAGTGAGATTGAAAATCCAAAACGGAATGTGCCCTTGTCGATTATTATTTCTGTTGGATTAGTGATGTTTGTTTACATGGCACTACAGCTTTCTTTTATGGGAGCTGTTCCGCATGATCTTTTAGCGAGTGGATGGAGTTCTCTCAATTTCCACTCGCCATTGATTAACTTAGCACTTTTACTCGGGCTCAACTTTTTGGTTTTACTTCTCATGGCCGATAGTGTGTTGAGTCCTTCTGGAACAGGATATGCTTACCTTGGAGCTTGTTCACGGATGTTTTATGCTATGGCAGTTGAAGGACAACTTCCTAAGTGGTGTATTGCCAAACTTAATCCGGTTTATAATTTATGTCGACGTTCCTTGATTATCAATTGGATCATCGTAACCGTCGTGCTCTGGAACTCTCAGAGTTGGGCTTCGTTGATGGTCATTGTAACCGGATATCAGGTGATTGGCTACATGGCGGCTCCCATCAGCATGGGAGGGATTAAACCAAAGACTCGTCTATTTGGTGGTGTGATTTTTATCCTTCTTGGGCTTTTGATGATTACTGTGCCAGCTCATGATCTGATTATGATGAATGTATCACTATTGATTTTGATGGCTTTTTATGGAGGAGTCCAATTGAGAAAAAATATTCATTGGAAAGCTCTCTTGATCATGATTGCACCTTTCATGATTTATCTCTGGATGATCTACATTTACCAAAATATTTTTTATATTAGTGGTATCTCTATTCTCTTCTATTGGATCATGACGAGCGAACCATATGTTCAATTTTGTCAAAAATATAGGACAGAAGGGATATCACTCGAAGAGGACTTTGGACACTAGAGCATTGTTAATTTTAATGTTGAAGCGAAGAGCTGCATCGCATGAGCGCTTGCGGAAAGGCGTCAACATAGGCGCTATGAATTCACCACAAAGAATACAGAGATGACACAAAGAACTTTTGTGAGAGAATTAATCCGGATGTTTCATCTCTCTCTACTTCGAAAGCTGGAAAAGCCGATGGCTGCTGCGTTAGTTCCCGCCTTCGCGGGAATGAGCAGTATGCACAAGCATACTGCCCAGCGTTATATTCGAAATATGCCTTGTCCCATCAGTCTTCGCAGCTTTCTCATTACGAGAGTGATGAAATATCCAGGCTAAACTTGTTTTTGAAATCTTTAAAAGATCTTTAAATTTTTAGCGACTTTTAGCTATTTTAACGATTAAACTAAACCTTTCATTTATCTCTTCCAAACGCTTTTATTCCTTTTATCTCTGTGAATTCATCAAAAAAAATCTCTCTCTTTAGCGCAGTAACATTAGGAGTTACGGCAATGATTGGCTCTGGTTGGTTGTTTAGCGCTCAGCTTAATGCTCAATTAGCAGGTAATTATTCCTTTTTAGCTTGGGTCTTGGCAGCGTTGCTCATCATAGCTGTTGTACTTTGTTTATCACAAGTTGTCTCTGATTATCCGGAGCTAGTTGCTACATCAAGATCAAGTGCGCTTTCTCACAATGCCGTTTTTGGAATGCCTTTTGCCTTTGCTAATTGGTTTGGAGTCATGGTGACTGTAGCGACTGAAGCACAGGCTACAACAGAATATCTATCAGCTTGTTTTAAAAACAGTGAGCTCATGACTGATGGGGGATTGACCCTGCGTGGAAAAATATTTGCTTTTGTGATCTTATTTCTCTACTTGGTCATTAATTTTTATGGAGTCAAGCTGCTTGCTAAAGTTAACAATACGATTACAGCTTTATTTGCGATCATCATTTTGCTCCTAGCTCATTTTGATAAAAGTAATTTTACGCTTCTATCCAATACAGTGTATGGCGTCGGCTCGGCACTGACAGCTATTGTAGGAGCAGGTCTCATTTATTCTTATAATGGATTTCAGATAGCGGTTGCTTTTGCTAGTGAGATCAAGAATCCTAAACGGAATGTTCCTTTATCGATTGTTATTTCTGTTGGAGTTGTAATGCTCATTTATATGGCACTGCAGCTTTCCTTTATGGGAGCTGTGCCGCATGATCTTTTGAGTAGTGGATGGACTTCACTCAATTTTCATTCTCCCTTAGTAAACTTAGCACTTTTATTAGGGCTTAACTTTTTAGTTTTGCTTTTAATGGCTGACAGCGTTTTTAGCCCCTCAGGGACAGGGTACACTTACCTTGGAGCTTCTGCTCGTATGTTTTATGCAATGGCTGTAGAAGGTCAAATGCCAAAGTGGACGATTGCTCAGCTCAATCCCATTTATAATCTCTGTCGTCGTTCGCTCTTAATCAACTGGACGCTCGTAGCATTAGTGCTTTGGAACTCTAAAAGTTGGGCATCGTTAATGTTAATTGTGACGGGATATCATGTAATCGGTTACATGGCTGCTCCTGTAAGTATGGGAGCCATCAAACCAAAAACACGATTCGCCGGATGCCTTGTGTTTATTGTGCTTAGCTTTGTCATGAATACTCTTCCTCATCGTGATCTCGCAATGATGAATGTTTCAATTATGATGCTTATGTTTATTTATGGTATCATTCAGCTTACTAAAAAAGTTAATATTGGTGTCCTATTTATTTTGATTTCACCGTTTATTATTTTTCTTTGGCTGTTGTACGCTTTTTATCAAAACCCAGTTTTATTAGGGGTAACTGCTGCTGTTTTCTATCTGTTAATCACAAGTACTCGCTTTGTGGAGTTTTGTAAACAGCATCGGAGTGGGGATGGAGTGCTGAATCTTGATGAAGATTTTGGGCATTAAAAGTGATTACCTCATTAACCCCAATGCCTGTAAGGAAATTTTTCAAGGCTTCCCCAACTGTCGGATATCTAAAATGAAATCCAGCTTCTAGCGCTCTTTTTGGAATAACACGCTGGCTATCTAATAATAAATGTGAAAAATTTCCGAGGAGGCTTCGAAGAATCCAGGCAGGAACTTGTAAAAACGCTGGCCGATGTACCGCTTGAGCAAGAGCTTTTGTAAAATCTTTATTTGTGATGGGAGTTGGCATGACTGCGTTAAAAATGCCTTTCACTTTTTTTTCTTGAAGGCACCATAAAATCATACGAGTGAGATCATCTAGATGAATGCAGGACATCCATTGCTGTCCATTTCCCAATTGAGTGCCAAGTCCATATCTGAAAAAAGGGAGGGCTTTTTTTAAAAAGCCACCATTGTTTCCTAAGATCAAGCCAAAACGAAGACAGACAACACGAACACCATAACGTACTGCTTGTAGAGCTTCTTCCTCCCAAGCATGAACGACGGAGGCAAGAAAACCATCACCTTGAGAGAAAGACTCGTCAAGTAAGCTTTCTCCTCGATCTCCATAATAGCCAATGGCCGAAGCGCAGATGAACACTTTTGGTTGAATAGAAGCCTTTGTAATCCCTTCTACAAGACGCCGCGTTCCTTCGCGCCGGCTCTCCAAAATTTTATGTTGTTTAGATTTTGTCCAGGGACCAAAAATAGATTCTCCCGCAAGGTGGATGAGAGCATCACAACCATTCACATCAGGAATAACAGAGGTGTTAAAAAGTCGGTCTCCTTTTTTTGGATGTCGTGAAAAACGAATGACTTTGCTTTTACATTCTTGAGCAAATTGTTCAACATGATGTCCTACAAAGCCGGTAGCGCCAGTGATGCCAATTTGCATGCTTTATGCTTGTAGCTCTAAATAATGGAATGATCAAGTTTTACTTGAGAGTATTTTAACCTAAAAACGTGAATGAAAATAAAAAATTTTACGCAATAGTATCTGTTTC
>CAYYAN010000089.1:0-6828 GCA_964469825.1 uncultured Chthoniobacter sp.
GGCTGATCTTATGAGTCTTCCAAGTTGGAAAGAAAATAAAAATTTTACTGATGAAGTTTCTGCGTTTTTGCAATGTGGAAAAAAGGTTTATCTTGTCGAAAATCGTGAACCCAACATCAAAGTGACTTATCCCGCCGATCTCAAAATAGTTAGTGCGCTCCTGTCAGTCTCTCGCAAGCAGTGACGGTATTTTGCATGAGCATGGCAATGGTCATCGGGCCGACGCCTCCTGGAACCGGAGTAATCGCAGCGCAGCGATCGGCAACGGCTTCAAAGTCGACATCACCCACGAGGCGATATCCAGTAGAGGAAGATGCATCAGGAATGCGATTAATGCCGACATCGATGACCGCCGTTCCTTCTCGGATGTGCTCTGTTCCTAGCGTGTGGGGTCGACCGAGGGCTGCAATGAGAATATCAGCAGAACGGGTGATTTCAGCGAGGTGACGTGTGCGAGAGTGAGCCACGGTCACAGTAGCATCGCCTCCTTTTCCTTTGCTCATCAATAAAAGAGCCATTGGCTTTCCAACAATGAGACTTCGTCCAACGACAACGACATGGGCTCCCCGTGTTTCAATCCCATGAGCTGTGAGTAAGTGCTGGCATCCGAGTGGAGTGCAGGGAACAAAGCCAGAAGGATCTTCCATCGTAAGTTTTGCGACATTGATAGGATGAAACCCATCGACATCTTTACGAGGATCAATCGCTTTGGTGATGGCTTGTTCATCAATGTGTGAAGGAGGGGGGGATTGCACAAGGATGCCGTGAATGAGCGGATCTGTATTCAATTCAGTGATCAGTTGCAGAAGCTGATCCTGTGTTGTGTTGACAGGCAATTCAATTTTACGAGAGAACATGCCAAGGCGCTGGCAGGCTCGATCTTTGTTGCGGACGTAGGCTTGCGAAGCTGGATCGTCACCAACAAGAACAACAGCAAGTCCAGGCGTAATGTCACGCTGTTTTAATAAGGCAATGCGTTCAAGAAGCGCTTGCTCAACTTCAGTAGCAATTTTTTTTCCATCAAGAATATTCATCAGCAGATTCCGCGTTTGTTTTTAAAAGCTGTTCCAGTTTGAGGCGTTCTGGCTCAAGATCTGCAAGAGATGGGTCAATTGTAATGTAGTCGTCAACGACAACAGTAATTTTTGAAAAGGGCCACGGGATAGCGAAAGAATCCCAGGTTTTTAAATGCCAAGCACGATGATAACGAGCATGAAGTGGTAAGATGCGAAGGCCATTTTTTTGTGCTAAAAAAACGACACCAGGTCCCAAAGAGTATTTGGGGCCTCGTGGGCCATCGGGAGTAATGGCAAGATCATGGCCTGTTTCTAATTTTTCAGTCAATTCTCGCAGTGCTGTTGATCCACGACGTGAGCTAGAGCCTCTTACAGAACCCATTCCAAGATGGTCCATGACGCCGGCGAGAATATCTCCATCTTTGCTGGGGCTTGTTAGAACAACGACACCTCGTCGTGAGCGATGTGGATAATGTCTTAAAAAAGCAACAGCGATAGCGGGAATTCGATTGTGCCAAAAGGTTATGAGAACTGGTTCTTTTGGTGGTTGTATGAGAAATCCAGCACGGTCAATGACTTCAAGACGCAATGTGCGGAAAAGTAATCTCGCAACAATTGCTGCAAATGAAGCTAGAAAAATTTCTCGATTGAATTTCATTAGATAGCTTTCTTTTCCTCAAGGCTTTCTTCTGCCCAGCGGCATGCATTTGGTGAAGCGATACCAAGTTGATCTAAGACACGGTGAACAACCGTGTCTGCTAGTTCTTCGAATGTTGTAGGTTTACTATAAAAAGAGGGCATGGCCGGCAAAACAAAAGCTCCTGCTTCCATGACCGTTACAACATTGCGGGCCTGAATTAGATTCCATGGGGTTTCACGGACGACAAGGATAAGCTTGCGACGTTCTTTTAAAAAAACATCTGCGGCCCGAAGAATTAATGTTTCAGCAGTTCCTGCAGCAATGCGACCAACTGTTCCCATGGAACAAGGAATGACAATCATAGCATCAAAGAGTGTGGAGCCACTTGCAAAAGGAGCCATCATTGATTTTTCCTGATAGAGGTGAGCCTTTGCTGGAATATGCAGCGTTCCTAATTCTTGCTGAATGACCTGCTTGGCATAACCGCTCATCACAAGGTGAAGCTCATGACCTTGTCCCTCTAGATGATGAAGGAAACGTTGAAGGTAGAGGGCTCCGCTCGCCCCAGTAGCAGCAATGACAAGACGCATCATGACAGAGTAAAGGGTAAAGTGTGAAGAGTGAAGACCAAAAATTCAGTTGCCTTTTTCAGCATTGATGAATAAGAGTTACAAACTCACTCTTCTCTTTTCAAGAGAAGTAGAGAAGATAAAAAAATAAAATAAATAACCCCTATGAAACTAATAAACCCAACTCTTAAAAATTCCCTGAAGTTTTTAACCTTCTTGGTAACTGCATTTTTGTCAACTCAGTTGATCCAGGCGGCTGCGCCAGGTGTGCTTCCTAAGGGGCCTTCTTATTTTAATCCTTCTCCTGATATTGCTTGTGCTGAATCTTGGCAAAACCTTCAAGTTCAGATGACGACCCTTAGTCCAAGCTCCGCTCCAGAATTTTTACTCATTGCTGAAGGAAGTATTATTGACTATCGATCAGCTCTGGCTCAGAGAGAGATAAAATCATATAATAGTGAATTCGCTCTTGCTGCAGGAATGGATTTATTAAATATCGATACTTCTAATCCTCTTTCTTCTGTGCAATGCTCCGTAGACTTGGCAGAATTTGAGGGAGCACTTTTACACGCAAGATCTACTGACCAGCATGCTTGTTTTAAGCCAAATAATTTTTATGCTGAGAACGACACTTTAATACAGGATGTCGAAGATGGTTTTCTTATGTTCCTAAATGATCTATTCAACGTCGATGCCTCTAATCCTGATGCAGTGGATCAAGTCAAAGCAGAGATGAACGATTGCAAGAAAGCTGTTAAAAAACTTCAGAAAAAAATTCGTGCTTATGAAAAATCAGAACTTCAAGATGCTGTTAATGCGATTGCCTTGACTGAAGATGAGCAACAATTATGGAATCAGTTCCAATCAACGCTTAATGAGAAATGCAACGCAGCTTGTGCTCGCTATCTTGCAAATCCGACATTTGCGGCCTTTTCATATATTACAACAGAGCTTCTTAATCTTGATCCAACAAACCCAGTTGCTTTGCTCGATCTGAAGTTTGAAGAACAAGAAGCCATTGATGCAAATATCAATACCTTTAAGTTGCTAAAACAAGCTTGTCTCTACGAGTTTCTCAATGTCCTTCTCACGAAGCGCAGCGATACAGATAGTTCGCTCAACTCTTTTCATCAACTTCAAGATCGCCTAAATCAATTCTTGAATAATGTTGACCTGAACAATCCTATTGCTGCTTTGCAAGCTCAAGTTGATATGCTTGCTTATGAAAAAGAAATAAGTGAGTTGACAACGCCAGTAACAACGGCAACACTTGTAAAGTAAATTTAAAAACCAACGAGAACGACTCTCCCTCTTTTTTGGGGGAGAGTCGTTTTTTCTTGCTATCATTCCTAACATCGCTTATCCTTTCGGACCAATTTCTTCTGCCATGACTATTATAGAAACTATCGAACAAGAGCATATGAAAACAGACCTAACTCATTTTGGAGTTGGCGACAGCATTCGCGTTCACACCCGTGTTATCGAAGGTGAAAAAGAACGTGTTCAGATTTACGCTGGTATTGTTATCGGTCGCAAGGGGACTGGTATTAATGAAACATTTACCGTTCGTCGTATTTCTTATGGAGAAGGAGTTGAGCGTGTTTTTCCACTTCACTCTCCCCGTATTGCTAAGATTGAGGTAGAGAAAAAAGGTTCTGTTCGTCGTGCAAAGTTGAATTATCTTCGTAACCGTAAAGGTAAGTCAGCAACGACTGTTAAAGAACAGAGCCAGTCCTAAATTTTACTGATGGAGTGCAGCACTGCGTCATTTCGGTGCTCGCTTCCTCGAGTATATTCATGTACGCTGCGGGTCTGAGTTTGAATTCGCTCGCTCCCGCTCAGCTCGCCCTTGCGGGCTGCCTGACGGCAGTCCATCAGAAGGCCTCCAAGTCGGCTATGTTCTGCTCAGCGAATTTTGAAAAAAATCTGCTTCATATCATGACATCTGTGAAAAAGCGAGCGTTGTTTCCTGTTCAGCAACATCCCACATTAGAGTACGAGCAATCCCTCTTTTCACAAGGCCTTGCGTTAATTGCTGGTGTTGATGAGGCAGGGCGTGGTCCCTTGGCAGGACCAGTGATCGCGGCAGCTGTCATTTTGCCAAAAGAAATTTCTTCTGAATTATTAGAAAATTTGAAAAATCTCAATGATTCTAAAAAAATGTCACTTTCGGCACGAGAGGAATGTTTTAACATCATCACTGGAACGCCAGAGATTGTTTGGGCGCTTGGTGAAGGAAGTGTTCAAGAGATTGGTGATTTGAATATTTTAAGAGCAACTCATCTTGCAATGCGACGCGCATTGCTTGCACTTAAAACTTTCCCTGAACATGCACTTGTTGACGGCTTGCCCGTGCGTGATTTGCCAGTGCCACAGACAGCACTTGTTGGCGGTGATGGTTTGTCGATGAGTATTGCAGCAGCCAGCGTGGTAGCCAAGGTCACTCGTGATCGCATGATGGAAGAGTTGCATCACGAGTTTCCTCAATATGGATTTTTAAAACATAAGGGCTATGCAACCGCCGCACATTTAGCTACACTTCGCGAATATGGGCCTTGCAAGTATCATCGACGCGGTTTTTCGCCAGTCGATCAAATCACTTTTTCGTTTTAAAAAAACTTCGAGCCATATCGAACTGGGCGCTTGGGGAGAGAGTGTTGCTGCAAAGAAGTTGAAGCAGTGTGGTTTTAGTATTCTTTATCGCAACTATCGTGGCCCTCATGGAGGAGAAATTGATCTCGTTTGTCGCGATCGAGAGACACTAGTTTTTGTCGAAGTCAAAACACGAAGTCATGAAGAACATTCTCGACCTTTTGATGCCGTGAATCGTAAAAAAAGAAAACTGATTCAACGAGGAGCACTTTCATGGCTGCGACTCTTAGGTCATCCTGATCTGACATTCCGGTTTGATGTGGTTGAGGTCATCGCAAGCAAGCCACCTGAAGTGCGCGTGATTGAAAATGCTTTTCAAATGCCGATATCGTTTCGGTATTAAAAAAGAGAATTTTTCAATATCTCGTCATTGTGGGATCAATGCGTTCAATCCAAGCTAAAATTCCACCTTCTACATTATAGAGCTTAGAAAATCCAGCTTCACGAAGCGATAGCAATGCCTGAGCACTCCGTCCTCCCGAGCGACAGAGAAGGGCGATTTCTTGATCGCGAGAGAGTTCATCAATACGAGAAATTAATTCTCCAAGAGGAACAAGTTGAGATCCTTCAATATGAGCAATCTCATATTCAGAAGGTTCACGCACATCGACGAGTTTAATGCCAGGTTGTTGCTGTAGTTTTTGTTCAAGTTCTTCAACCGTAATTGCTGGGATAGAGATCATATTTGAATTCGTGAGAGAAGGGCATTGATTCCCGTCTTCACGGGAACAGGGTTTTTCATCTTCTAGTTGAGTGATTGTTGGATGAGATCCACAGAGAGGACAATGAGGATTTTTTCGCAAACGAAACTCCCGAAAAGTCATCGTAAGAGCATTCCACTGTAACAAGCGACCGCGCAAGGAAGTTCCAATTTTTAGAATCCATTTCAAGGCTTCTGTTGCTTGTAATGTTCCAATAACGCCTGGAACGATGCCAAGAACGCCTGTTTCCGTGCAGCTTGGAATAAGGCCTTTTGGAGGAGGTTCAGGAAAAAGACAACGATAGCAGGGACCTTCTTGATGAGTTTCAAAAAGTGTGCATTGACCATCAAAACGAAAGATCGATCCGTAAATCAGTGGCTTCTTAAGAAAAAAAGCGAGATCATTCGTAAGGTAACGTGTTGAAAAATTATCAGAACCATCGATGAGAAGGTCATAAGAAGCAGCAATCGACTTTCCATTTTTTGCTGTAAGAAAAGTATCGTACTCTTCGATTTGAACTTCAGGATTGAGTTCTAAAAGTCTTTTGCTCGCACAAGATGTTTTTCTTTGTCCAATATCAGCAGTCTGATAAAGAATTTGACGTTGCAAATTAGAAAGGTCGACGTAATCACCATCAACAATTCCTAAATGTCCAATGCCAGCTGCAGTCAGGTAAAGAGCGGCTGGAGAAACAAGGCCTCCTGCACCAATACAAAGAATTTTAGCAGCTCTCAGTTTTTTTTGTCCTTCTACTCCAATTTCAGAGAGAAGCAAGTGACGCAAATAGCGATTTTTTTCTTCAGTATTCATGAGTTAGCACAGTTAGCGCAAGAGCCATAAAGAATGATTTCGTGATCCGAAACGCAAAAACCTTTAGGAGCTAGTTGATGAATGCCACTAGGGCATTTTTCTAATTCAAAAATGCCATGGCACTTATTGCAGCAAAAATGATGATGATGTCCTTTGTGTGCTTCTTCATAGTGTAATGGTTGACCTGGAAGCTCTACGGTCTTGATGGCACCTTCTTCTAGAAGCGACTTAAGCGTGCGATAAACAGTTGCAATGCCGAGAGAAGGAACTGCTTTGAGCGCTAAGCGGTGGATTTCTTCGATTGGCAAAGGCTGCTGCTTTTTTTTCAAAACAGCAGCAATGGCTTCCTTTTGTTTAGTGCGACGGAACATGAAGACAGCTTATAGGTTGCCTGTTATAGGTTACAGAAAAAACATTATCATAGGGGTCTGTTCCATAGT
>CAYYAN010000090.1:0-6770 GCA_964469825.1 uncultured Chthoniobacter sp.
TTGGGGAATTGGTGAAGGGACTCGGTTTTGAAAAAATCCATGAACTTCAGCGTTGGGAGTCATTAGAATATGATGACGTCAAAATCACATTGACACCTTCTTTTCATTGGGGAGCCCGTTTGCTTCATGATCAACATCGTGGTTTTGGTGGTTTTCTGATTGAGCATGGAGGACATACCATTTTTCATTGTGGAGACAGTGCCTATTTTTCTGGGTTTCAAGAAATCGGAAAAAAAGCAAATATCACGGTTGCGCTCTTGCCCATTGGTGCTTATGACACTCCCACTGGACGTGATGTGCATATGAATCCCGAAGAGGCTCTACAAGCTTTTGAAGAAATGAAAGCAAAATTTTTAATTCCGATGCATTATGGAACTTTTCCTTTAAGCTATGAGCCGCTCGAAGAGCCTCCTCAGCGCTTACTTGTAGGAGCAGAGAAACGAGATATTGTTCATAAGATCCGAATTTTGAAAGAGGGTGAGACGGCGGTGTTTTAACCCGGATGAAACATCCGGGTTAAAACTAATTTAAATTTTCTCGTTGCTTGGCTTCCGTGACAATCTGGCTTCTATAGGATTCTATGGCGTGAGCACCCATGTTTGATTGACGAAGGCTATCATAAGCAGCTTTTAGAAGTACGGCACGATTTCGCTCCCCTTGTTGCAAAAGAGTTTGAACAGCTGCGACAGCGTTCTCTCTTATCTCGGGCGTTATAACAGATAGTTGTTCACTTGCTGGTACTTGTTTAGAGAAAGTGGGATTGACTTTTTTTTGAACTTCAAAATATAACTGAAGAAAAACTTTTTGTTGCATTCTGCTCGCTTCCTCTCTCTTAAATCCAAGTTCTTTAAAAACATTATAGATTTTACTTTGAGGGAATTGCTGGTGAAAATCTCGTTGCTTAGCCTGTATTAAGGGTACGTCTTCCCGCGCTATCTCTGTTGCAACAAAAAAGGGAATATCTTTTTTGGGAATTTTCTTTTCCTCTGCTTGAGCTTTATAAGAGTAGATTTTTTCTTTAAGTCCAGGAAATTTCTCTTCTTGATTTTCTATTTTACTCATCTTAGCGACTTTTTTGACAATATCTAACTTAAGATCACGAGCGTCCGTACTGCTAAAACCAAGTTTTCGTAAAAGACCATTTGCATGGGGTATTGAGCGGTCATAAGCTTGTGGTCTAGAATTGGACTCTAAGAACTGGTTATAAAAAAGCATAGTCCGATCAACAGCAACTTGAAAGCGTGCTTTAGAATCCGTTAGCTCTGGATCCTTTGCTAAAGCTGCTTCCACAGCCTGTTGGAGTTCTGGATCTTCTATTGCTCCACAAGAAAATTCTTTTTGGGGAGTGATTTCTTTTGGTTGCTCTTTTTCGGCACTACTGGCAGATGCGTGCTCACTCTCATCAAGTTCGATAATATCTTCTTGTAAGAGTTTCTGTATTTCAATGTCCTCCTCTCCCTGGGGTGCAAAATCCATTTGGTTTAATTCTTCGTTGTCATGAGAGAGAAAAGGATTTTCAAAATAATGAACTTCCTTAGCAGAGGAGGATTGAGAGGATTGCGATTTGTATCTTTTTCGAGGGAGAACTTCTGTAACGTTACCGAATTCTTCATCAGAGCTCACCTCTTTATAATTTGCTATCTGCAAATTACGTTTTGGTCTTGTTGGTGCTTTGTTCGAACAGCTGGAAGTAACATCTTGAATTTTTGTGCCTCCTCTTGAACTTGAGGAAGAAGAAAGATTTTCAGAACTGCTCTTCTTGGTAGCTGTATCAGCTTCTTGATAAGAGTTTGTCAAGTTGCCTGGTAAATTAAAATTTGTATCCATAAGGTTACTTTGGTTTTCAAAGGACCCTACTTTGGTAAAAAGTTTTTTCCTAGTTTTTTTTATTCATCAACGTAGTGTTAGAGTATGTCTACAACCACCGTTGGCCTTATCCAAATGCATTGTGTCAAAGAACCAGCTGCCAATTTGAAACATGCAGAACATTTAATTCGTAAAGCAGTAAAACAAGGAGCTCAGGTAGTTTGTCTTCCTGAATTATTTTTAAGTGAATACTTTTGTCAAAGCGAAGATCATGCTTGTTTTCAGCTTGCAGAGACAATTCCAGGGCCAACAACAAAAAAGATGGAAGCACTGGCCAAAGAATTAAAAGTGGTTTTAATTGCTTCTCTTTTTGAACGCCGTGCACCTGGTCTTTACCACAATACAACTGCCATCATTGATGCCAATGGTGAATATCTTGGAAAGTATCGCAAAATGCATATTCCAGATGATCCCTCTTTTTACGAGAAGTTTTATTTTACGCCAGGGGATCTCGGTTTTCGTTCTTGGTCTACAAAGGCTGGAAAAGTGGGAGTCTTAATTTGTTGGGATCAGTGGTATCCTGAGGCGGCAAGGCTCACGGCGCTTCAAGGAGCAGAGATGCTTTTTTATCCCACGGCAATTGGATGGCATCCTTCCGAAAAGGAAAAATTTGGTGCTAAGCAACGAGAGGCTTGGCAATTGGCACAGCGAGCTCATGCCTTAGCTAATGGTGTTTATGTTATGGGAGTTAATCGGATTGGACATGAAACACCTGTAGGAGGTGATGGTCTAGAATTTTGGGGAAGTAGTTTTATTGCAGCACCCGATGGCTCGCTTTTAGCGGAAGCTTCGGTTGATCAGGAAGAAGTATTAATCGCCACACTCGATCTTTCTATGATTGATACACAACGAACACATTGGCCTTTCTTTCGTGATCGCCGAATTGATGCTTACGAAGGTTTGACAAAGCGTTATGGAGAGTAAAAATCATGTCACTCGTCTTGCTTATTTTGATCAGCTAGAAGGAGCAGAACTTGAAAAAGCATTGAGAGAGATTCATCAGGATCCTAGCTTGATTGATCCCTTTGGACGTAATGTTGTAGCTGGACATATACGAGGTTGTGGTCTGAGATTTGGAAAGTTAGAAGATGCTGTTAGGAAAGATCCTCTCTATCAAGAGGCGTTTCAAATTGCCAAAAGGGGAACATTATTGAATGAAACAGCACTCATGAATTTTTTTCTGCTACTCAAGTATTCGATTAAGGATATGGTGGGGGATATTATCGAGTTTGGAAGTTATCTTGGAGGATCTGCTGTTTTTTTGGCTTATGTAGCAATGGCTCTTGATATCAAGGGAAAAATATATGCATTAGATACATTTGAAGGTCTCCCTGAAGCTGATGAACATCTTGACTTTCATCAGCGTGGAGATTTTAAAGAAACTTCCTTTGAGATGGTGAATGGAATATCCAAACAGCTTCATTTGAATAATCTTGTTTTGATCAAAGGGCATTTTCAGGAGACTTTCCCTTTGATTTGCTCTACGATTCAACCTCTTTCTCTCGTTCATGTAGATGGAGTCATTTATTCTTCGGTGAAATATGCCATGAATGCAGTGCTTCCTTACTTGCATCCACAAGGAGGTTATCTTGTGGTCGATGATGCTCTCTATTCCTCTTGCTTAGGTGCGTTGCAGGCTGTGGAAGAGGTGATACAGCAGCATGATCTTCATGCCGAGCAATCTTCCCCTCATTTGATTTATCGGTGTGTGCCATCTCAAAAATCATGAAAAGCTTTCTTCCCAAAATTAAAATGCTCGAGAAAGTTTCTTATGGGCCAGTATTAAATGAAGTTTTAACAGAATTGCATTGTGATGTTCCTGCCTCTCTTCACAACGGACGAAATGTCGTGGCAGGAACAGCACGTGGTTGGGGGTTGCAATTTGGAGGCCTGGAAAGAGCTTTAGAAGATGATCCTCTTTATCAAGAAAGCTTCCGTCTCGTAGAAAAAAAACTCCTCTTACATCCGATGTATTTAAAAAATTTATTCATGCTTTTAAAATATGGTATTAAAAACAAAGGAGGTGACATGATTGAGTTTGGCAGTTACCGTTGTGGCACTGCTATTTTTTTAGCTAAGGTAGCTCAAGGTCTTGGATATACAGGAAAAATCTACGCTCTGGACACATTTGAAGGAATTCCTAAAACAAATGAAAAAGTTGATTTTCATTTAAAAGGCGATTTTAAATCTCCCGATTTTAAATTATTAACTGATAACATTTGTAATCTTGGGTTGAAAAATCTCGTTCTTGTTAAAGGATTGTTTGAAGAGACGCTGCCAGTTTTATTACCTATGATGCAGAAAGTCGTGCTTGCGCATATTGATTGTGATGTTGAGGCCTCAACGCGATATGCTGTTTTATCAATCGAAAAAAAAATGCACGCGCAAGGTTACATGGTTGTTGATGATGTCTCTAATCCCGCTTGTTTGGGGGTTATGCAGGCTGTTGAAGAAACATTATGTAAAAGAGGATTTCATGCCGAGCAAGCGTGGCCGCATTTTGTTTATCGAATTCCTAAATTGTCTGCTAATTTATGAAACTCTAATAGAGTCATGCAAATGGTATACATAAGTCATTTGAATATTGATGATCAAGTAAGTTTCTCTATGAGTGACGAACGGCAAACAAAAAATTCTTACAAAAGCTGCCCTGACTGTGGAGCAACTTACTATAATCGTCTCTTAAATTGTGGTGAGGAATTAATCTGTTGTTGTTGTGGCAAACGACTCAAAAAATATTACGATATACAGCTTTTTCAAAAAGCATGGGCGATGGTAACAACCTGTTTGATTTGTTTCTTCATGGCCAATATCACTCCAATCATGGTTTTCGATGTTTCTGGCAACACACAGTCAAACCTCATTATTACAGGAGTCTTTAGTCTCATGTTTCAAGGTTATTGGCCTCTTGCTCTTTTAGTTTTTTGTTCTGCTATTCTCTTGCCTTTGCTGCACCTAACAGCTTTTTGGTATCTTCTGGGAAGTTGTTGTTTTCAGCGGCGTTGGAAGGGGAGCTTTGTCGCGCTTCATTGCGTGAATGCATTAGCTCCCTGGAATTTAATGCCTGTTTTTGCGGTGGCTACAATGGCTGCTGTAGTGAAACTCGATCAACTTGGAACGATTGAATGGAAAATCGGAGCCTTTTGGGTCGCGCTGTTGGCACTCTCTTCGTTAATTGCGATGAGACTCTTCGATCATGGGGCTATTTTGGAATATCTTGAGGGGCTAAAGGCTGAAGGCCTGAACGTCAATGTATGGCCATCGGCAAAAACAAAAATATCATGAATCAAGTTTAATAAACATGCTAATTTTGACTTATTGTACCCCTTAGTCTTCCGTCTTCAGTCTATGATTTTCTCGAAACAACAACGCCTTGAAGCCGTGAAGGCGCTGGCTCTTGCAGGTGCCATTCTTTATCTCCCTTCCAACATGATTCCTGTCATGACGATGACAGTGAATGGAGATGTGCAGCCACTAACGGTAATGGGAGGTGTTATAGAAATGTATCAGTCTGGATTGTGGCCGGTGGCTATCATTATTTTTTTAGCTAGTATCGTCGTTCCTTTAACGAAGCTTTTGGTGACGGGTTGGATTTTATGGTTTCATGGAACGAATCGTTGGCAGCGAGAGCGAAGCATTGTGCGTCATATGATGATTAAAATTGGAAGTTGGGCGATGATCGATATTTTTTTACTTTCTGTGATTGCCGCTGTGGGGCAGTTAGGAACACTAGCGAGTGTTCATGCGGAACCAGGTGCGCTTTTTTTTGCTGCTGTTTTGCTCTGCAATGTTTTTTCGTATGAGCTCTACAAAACTTCTTGGATTTGGGAGACTGCAGCAAACAATAATTAGCCACAAATTTTTTTTTGTGTTCTTTGTGTTCTTTTACAGCTATTAAATTCTGAATTTTAAAATGAATGAAGACCATGCCAAAATCGTAACCCATGCCAACCTTCGTGTTTCATGGGTCTGGCTTTTTCCACTTCTTGCCCTATTAGCCGTAGGGTGGTTTTTTTTCAAAGAGTGGAAATCGCGTGGGCCCGAAGTCTCTATTGAATTTAATGAGGCTCCTGGCATTGAGGCCAATAAAACGCTTCTTTTTTATCGTGGAGTTGCTGCAGGGAAAGTCATGGATGTAAAATTAGATCCTGCGCTAAATCGAGCAATTGTTACTGTTAGACTCAAAGCTTTTGCTGCTCCTCTAGCACAAGCAGGAACGCTTTATTGGATTGATCAACCGGTCATCGGTTTAGCGAAAACCTCAGGATTGAGTTCCATCATTCAAGGAAATTCGATTCAAGCTCGACTGGGAGAAGGCCCCAGAGCTACTCATTTTGTTGGACTGGAAAAAGCACCGCTCCATCCGCTCCAAGCACCTGGTCTTGTTCTTAAGTTGGCAGCTGATGAGATTCCTTCGCTTGAGGAAGGTGCCCCAATTATTTATCGAGGGATTACCATTGGAGGTGTGCTACGTAAGGAATTTGATGCAGGCGGAAATCCTTATGTCATTGTTGGCGTTCAAAAACAATTTACAAATTTGATCACGACCAATAGTCGTTTTTGGAATAGTTCTTCCTCAATGGTTAAGGTAGGACCTGCTGGGATTCGATTTGAGCTTTTTGATTTAAAATCGCTCTTCATCGGCTCGATCGAAGTTGATGTTTTTGGAGCTCCTGGAGATCCTGTCGATAATGGAACATCTTTTAGGCTTTGTGCCAATGAATCCGAGGCACGCTTTGAAGACTGGGGCACAACGATTTCACTCGTTGCAAAAGAAATTCCTACAATAGAAGTGGGATCTCCTGTCTTATATCACGGAGTGATTGTTGGAAAAGTTCGAAAAAAGACGCTGAGAGAAAATGGAGGCGCTATGTTGACAGTCTTTATCAAAAAAGAATTTGTGC
>CAYYAN010000091.1:0-6757 GCA_964469825.1 uncultured Chthoniobacter sp.
TATGGCAACTCATCTTTTTTCTGTTATTAGTATTTCACTGGAAGTTCTTGTGCTCTTCAACCTCATGATTGTAGTACATGAGTTAGGACATTTTCTCGCAGCACGGGCTTGTGGCCTTGTTGTCGAAAAATTTGCCATTTGGTTTGGCAAGCCACTTTGGGCTAAAAAAATTGATGGTGTTGAGTATCGCTTGGGATGTATTCCTGCAGGAGGATTTGTGGCTATTCCACAGCTTGCGCCGATGGAGGCTTTGGAAGGAAAAACCGAAAATGATTATAAAGATCTTCCTCTCGCTTCTCCTCTTCACAAAATTATCGTTGCTGCAGCAGGACCGGCGTTCAGTTTATTGCTCGCATTTTGTTTTGCTTGTATTGTTTGGAAAGTAGGCCGTCCAGTAAGCGAGGCAGAAAGGACTTCCGTAATTGGTTATGTATTGCCGGGAGGACCGGCTGCTAAGGCCGGTTTACAACCAGGAGATAAAATTTTATCGGTCAATGGTCATGCTGTAACCCGCATTAATGGTATGGGGCGCATGAGTGACAGTGTAGCTTGGAATGTTGCTACGAGTCAGTCGCCAGTTGTTTCAATGCGATTTGAGCGAGATGGTGTTGAAAAAAATGTTGAAGTTGAACCATTCGTAGAACCACGGCATGGATGGGGAAGAAAAAATCTACGCCAGATTCAACTTCTTCCAGCAATGACTCCAATGGTTGCTCAAATTGTGAAAGAAAGTCCTGCTGCGCAGGCTGGATTACAACCGCATGATCAAATTCTTGCAGCTAATGGGATAAAATTACTCAGTCTTCCTGCATTAGCTGAAATTTTAAAAGCAACTCCTGGAAAACCTGTGACATTGACCGTCCACCGTGAACTCAATCCTGATAGTTCTAAAATTTTTAACATTTCTATTACCCCACAGATTCCTGTTGGAGAAAAAGAGGCACGGCTTGGGATCTATTGGGATCAGCGTGGGATGATGACGTTGACTCATCCAACGCCTTGGGCGCAAATCATGGCAAGTATCAGCACGATGTGGGAAACCATCTCTGCTGTCGCAACACCTCATTCAGAAATTACGTTGCAGCATCTTAGTGGTCCTGTTGGTATTATGCGCGTTTACTACATGCTTTTTCAAAATCCAATGGGGTGGCGTTTGGCACTTTGGTTTAGCGTCGTCCTCAATGTGAACTTAGCTTTGCTCAATCTCTTACCTCTTCCAGTGCTGGATGGTGGTCATATTGTGTTAGCGATGATTGAAAGTATCATTCGTAGACCATTGCAACATCGTGTCCTCGAATGGATTCAAAATGGGTGCGCCGCTTTGTTAATTGGATTCATGATTTATGTAAGCTTCTTTGACATCCTCGATCTTCCTTGGTTGCATCGAGAAAAAAGCGGAGAGGCTGCGGCTGAGATGAAGTTTAGTTCGCAGCCTGCAATCCCTTCGGTAAAGAGTGAAAAAAAGTAAAAAATTTTTTGACAAAGAAAGTTGTTAAAGTAGCTTGTTCACTCATGAACAAAATATACGCTTTTCTTTTTTTATTCATAACGTGTTTTTTAGCGGGAACTCTTCTCGCTGATGAAAAGCAGAGTTTTCCTGATGTGCGGTTCGTAGGAACTGGGTGTGAGATGAAGATGGTTCCCATGTCAATTCTGCGACCAGAGTACGATCTCAAAGCTAGAATTGCATATACTATCTTTCTTACTGAAGACGACGCTAATACCCAAGATGCTCCAATTTATGTTTGTTTAAATGACAAGATTGAAATTTCTCTTCAAGGAGAAGAGGAAAATTCTATGCTTTATTCAAGTGGGAGTGGTTCTCAACATGGCTATCGTTGGGAATATGATAATGGAGGTGTTGATAATGACGTGTTAATGATGACATCCGCTCCTCCATTTATAAGCCATATTGATTTTTTGCATCAAGGAATGCTCGATGATGGCTGGAATGCTCAGAAGACTTCTTATCAGTGGAGTTTTTCTCCTAAACAAGAAAAAACAACGACCTTAACCTTCAAAAAATATTGTTACACCAATTTTATGGTCCGAAATCGTGATGGTTCCTCGCCTTGGAAAGAGCCTGTTGAGACAATCCAATTTACGATTAATGTTACTGATTTTAGCAAGCTTCCAGATGATCGAAAGGTAATGCCATGGAATGGCGGAGCTTCATTTCGTTAATACAAGAAAATAAAATTTCATTTTCAAACGAGAGAGGCCTTGCTTCTCTCGTTTTTTTTTGATTTTTCTTTGTGTTCTTTGTAGCTAAATTTCCTTAATGTTTTATTGCGATAGCCTCTATCATTATCAACGGCATCTTTCTCGTGTTGTAACAATCGGCTCACTTGCCATGGGTGGTGATCATCCGATTCGTGTGCAATCGATGTTAACTTCGGATACAATGGACACTGAGGCTTGTGTGCGTGAGACGTTGGGGCTCGTAGAAGTGGGATGTGAGCTGGTGCGTATTACAGCACCGACGGTCAAAGATGCTGCAAATTTAAAAAATATTCATGCTGCATTGCGCAAAGCGAAGTGTGATGTCCCACTCGTTGCCGATATTCACTTTAAGCCAGAAGCAGCTATGGAAGCGGCGTTATGGGTGGAAAAAGTTCGGATCAATCCTGGAAATTTTGCAGATTCTAAAAAATTTAATGTTCGGCAGTACACCGAGCTCGAATACGAAGGAGAACTGGAGCGAATTCGCGAGCGCTTCACGCCGCTGGTTGAGCGCTGCAAGGAGCGTGGTGTTGCCATGCGCATCGGAACGAATCATGGCTCCTTGAGCGATCGCATCATGAATCGTTTTGGCGATACGCCACGCGGCATGGTCGAGAGTGCCTTGGAGTTTGCACAGATTGCGCGTGACCTCGACTATCACAATTTTGTTTTTTCAATGAAAGCTTCCAACCCCAAAGTCATGATTGCGGCTTACAGACTTTTGGTGGCACGGTTGAACGAAGAGGGTGGCGACTGGAACTACCCAATTCATTTAGGCGTGACGGAAGCTGGGGATGGCGAAGATGGTCGGATCAAGAGCGCGATGGGAATTGGTTCTTTGTTGGCTGATGGAATTGGTGACACGATTCGAGTTTCATTAACCGAAGATAGTATTCATGAGATTCCGGTGGCACGAACATTGCTTGGCAATACAGAGGCTACAGGGTACAGGCTACAGGCTGCAGAGGTTTATTCTCAAGTTGCTACCTGGCCTTTATTTGAATACCAACGGCGCACTTCAGAAAAAATTGTTTTCAACTCCATCGCGCTTGGCGGTGAAGAAACAGTTCGTGTGGTCGCACCTCGTGCCGTTCATCAGGCTGTTGCTCACAAATTGAAAGAGCTCGGCGAATATCAACCGGAGTTTGTCTTGGAAGATTTGCCATTGAGAGAAATCGACCCACGTTCTGACGAAGAGATTGAAAATTTTAAAAAAGAAAAAAACCTGCAACTTGTCACCGTGCGTGATGGAGTGCAGATGAGTCCGATTGCTGCTTTTCGTCTCCTTGCAGCAAGGATTTCAGCACGACATCCGATTTTATTAAAAGATACGCTTTGTCTTGCTTTAGAAAAATCAGAAGATTTTGTGAGCAATCTCCTCGCGGCCTCTACAATTTTGGGTTCGCTACTTTGCGATGGGATTGGAGATGCGATTCTCATCAGGCGGGAAACGGCTCCTGGAGCCTCTCTTCGGTTGGCTTATAATATTCTTCAAGCAGCCGGTGTGCGAATTTTTAAAACAGATTACGTGGCTTGCCCTTCCTGTGGGCGAACGCTTTTCAATTTGCAAGAGACAACGGCTCGCATTAGAGCAGCTACCAATCATCTCAAGGGTGTTCGCATTGCCATCATGGGATGTATTGTCAATGGGCCTGGAGAAATGGCCGATGCCGACTTTGGTTATGTCGGTGGAGCTCCTGGAAAAATCAATCTCTACATCGGCAAAAAAGCGGTGAAGTTTAATATTCCTCAAGAAGAGGCTGTAGAACGGCTTGTAGAGCTAATCAAAGAGCATGGAAAGTGGGTTGATGTGTAAAAAAATCTCATAGAGATGAAAGCGATAAAGCAAAAATTTTTCTTTTCATGCGGAGAATAGGAGTGCTAATCTCCGCAGAAATTGCAGAGAAAAATTTATGAAAACAAAAACCACAGTACTTCTTCTTTCGCTCGTTTTAACTTTTGGATTGTTAGCAGAGCGATCGCTTGCTGATGCGCCAAGCGGATTGCCTGAGGGGACTTCTGACAATTCGTTTCCTGATCTTGGTGATGGTGCAACGCAACCTCTAGCAGACAATAATAGTTTACAAAATGGAATGAATTCTAACTTTGAAGGAACTTCTATATTTCCTCAAGAGCAAACTACTTTTGTCCCTTTAACGAAGACTTTGGAGGATGTTATAGCAGGTGATGAGCCTCCTTGTATTCATCCGATTGTATTTACAAAGAGAGATGCTTTAGAAAATACAGTTGAAGAAAATATCATTACAATACCTCAAGGTCAGTGGATTAAAATTGATTTAGGACAAAGTTGGATTGAGGGAGTCTATAATGATAAAGCTTCCAGTGAGGGCTACATTTTTCACAATCCATGGTCACTTCAGCAGGAGAATAAAAATCTAAAACCGCTGATGGGTGGCTGGGAAGATGAAGGTGCGCGGCCAGTCATGCCCCCCAAAAAACAGTGGTGCAGCATCACTCAAAAGTATGGAGTCTATTATTGCTTATATGCTACTGCAGTAGGAGAAACCAAATTAACTTTTACATATCATGGTCAATTTTCTACACAACCCAAGACTTTAACCTTCCAATTCAATGTTGTTCAGGCTCCAACACCTCCTGTTATCCCTGATGACAGCAACAACGAAGAGACAACTCCTTAAAAAAGTTAGGTTTTCCTTTTAAAAGTAAAGGCTGCGTTGTTTAACCTAAAAACGCAGCCTTTATTTTTTGATCAGCTCGACTTGAAAGCCGATAACAGAAGCGATCTTTTCAAAGGCAGTATCAAAAGTAACGAGTGTTGCCCGATGATGCTGGCAAATTGTGGCAATGAGGAGATCAAGTGATCCTGTTTGGATTCCTTCGTCTCGACAACGTTGACCATTTCGTGTTGCATCTCTCCATAATGAGACAGGGGTTTGAAGCATTGGTACTATGGATAAAGTGAGAGCTAGTATATTCCGTGAGGATTGAGGTGCGAGACGTAGTAATTCAAATTGAATTGGCTCACAGAGCGCAATAGAGGGACGGCGAATAACTTCATCTGCTAAGAGACGTGCGTGATGATGAGTTTTAGGGCGCAAATGGTCGACCCAAATGCAAGAATCAACTAGTTGGTCCATACATTGGCTTTTCTTTCAGCAACCCGAGTAGCTTCCCATTCTGGAAAATCAACTCGTATCGTTCCTGCCATGACTTGATCGCAAAATTCTTCGCGACGGCGAAGCATCAAAGCTGCGTTAAGGAACTTAGAAATAGCAGGACCTTTTTTGCGTTCTTTAGAAAATTTTAAAATATCTTTCAAATCTTTTTCAGGAACATCAACTGTTATTTTCATAAAATCAATGTAGAAAAGTAATATTTTTTTTCAAGAAAAATAAGATTAACTAAAAAGATTTCTCCCTAATCTTCAGCCTTCAGCCTGCTGCGAAGCAGTTTGCAGCCTAGCCCGGATATTTCATCCCTCTCTACTGCGAAAGTCGGGAAGTCCGATGGTTGCTGCGTTAGTTCCCGCCTTCGCGGGAATGAGCAGTATGCATCATGCATACTGCTCAACGTTATATTCGAAACCTGCCTTGCCCCATCAGCCTTCGCGGCTTTCTCATCACGAGAGTGATGAAATATCCGGGCTAGCTTTGCACCACGGGACACATTTTTGCTTGATGATCAGGGAAGAAATGTTCGATCTCTTGCATCATGCGTTTGATATGGCGATAACTTTTTACTTTCACTAATTGCACATAGCTTTTCCACGGGTCACCCCATTCTAAAATCTCAATGGTCACGCGGCGTACGCCCCACTCACGCATTTGAGCGTGGGTTGGTTTGTATAGGTCGATGGTATTAGTTCCAGCCAGAGCAAATCCATAATCATCGACAACAAAAATTTCTTTTGTCGCTTTAATTCTGAATTTTGTGCCAGCGGGCCAGCGTGACCAGTCAGCAGCAGCACTATTGATTTTTCCATATTGAAGTTTTGTTCCGAGGGCTGTGCAGTAACCGTAACGGCAGTGATCTCCTTCGGTATGGGTGTAAGCCGTAGTTCGGATTTTTTCAACGGCAGCTCGTGGTAATGGTTGTTCGTAAGTAGGGAGATCGTGATGAGCGCAGCTTGCAAGAAAGGCCAAAGCCAGGCTACAAGTTGCACGCTGCAGGCTCCAAACATCGAAGAGACGAACGAATGAAAATTTAAATTTAAACATCTTAATAAATAAAATTCTTAAGTGTTTTTAAATCCAGTGTAAAACGTCAATTTCAATCTATTTTCCTGTAGTTTGTAGCCTGTAACGTTCAGTCCTTCAGTATTACAAGCTTGATCCTCGAATAAAAAAAGCAGTACCGTTTCAAAAAATAAAAATACTTACCGCACAAAACTCATATGCGTCCCGATAAATTTACCGTAAAAATGCAAGAGGCTCTTCAAGGAGCTCTTGACCTCACTTCAAAGCATGGTCAACAAGAAATTGACAATGAACATTTCTTGTTAGCGCTTCTCGAACAGAGCGAAGGACTGGCGCGACCGTTGCTAGAAAAAATG
>CAYYAN010000092.1:0-6634 GCA_964469825.1 uncultured Chthoniobacter sp.
TTCATTGTTGGGTTGTTTGGAAAACTTTTCTGTTTGGACGATGGCCTTGGAAGGCTGATCCAGACAAGCTATGATGGCAATAGTATTAATTAGAAAGGGATCGGTTCCGTAGATTCCGCATTTTGGGCAACAAAACTCGCTTGCACTTTCCTTGTGCATCGTGCGCGCCCCAAGGATGAAGGTAATGACTCCAGGTTCTCGGCGCCTTCGTCGCTACGCTCCTCGTCACCTCCAGCCTTAAGTCAATACCTTCATCCTTGGCTTTCTCAACGTGCTATCCAATTCTTGCTTGCCTACCACCATTCTAATTCCTAACTTCTTTTCTACGATTCTAACCCCACCTTGGAGCAACTACACTCCTAGCCTTTGGCTTCCATGTGTTGCACTTCACTTTTGAATCGGCGACCTTTAGTCTTCTGCCTTTAATCTCTACAAGCCCCTGTTTTCTAGCATTGAAGATGACTACTGAGAAAATTTATTTTTCAGGACCGGTTCTAGCCCGAATGACTGTAAGGAAATCATCATTCTGAAATAAATTTGAATAAGAATCGTTACGAAAACTTCTTCAGTTTCAATGATGTTTTTAAAAAAACAACCTTCTAAACACAATAAACAGTGACTACACTCTCGATGTCAACTATTCAGCTGGAATAATGGTAATATCAAGATGTAATTTACTAGAAGCAACACCTCGATAATGCGTAATATCAATACCTGCTATTGATGGTAAGCCCGATAAGTTCCAAGTGTCTTGGATAAGTGCTATTGAAATTGCATCAAGATTATGAATAAAGCAATCATTGGTGATATATAGGTCTGCTCCTCCTGGTACAGCTTCCGCACCAAACCAATCTCCGAATAAACCGCCCATCATATAGTAAGGAATCAGAAGTTTTTCATTAGAATGTATTAATACTTTACCGCTACCAATTTCACTAGATGTGATTGTTCTATCAATGTAATCAAAAGCGAAGATAGTGTGGGAAATTAAAAAAGTTGATACTAGAGCTAATAAAAAAGATTTTTTCATGTAAATTTTTGTTTTTGGTGCTGTTAAGATTTTCAATTATAATGACCACTAAAATTCTTCCTGTTTTGGTAGTTGAAACAGTTTGAATTTCTTTTTGTCAGGTTTTGGTATCGGTGGCGGTTGTAATTTTTTCTTAATGTCTTTACCGCGTTGTCCAAGGTCGGTGTTAGCGCCTTCTGCGACGCTTGCTTTTTCCATCGACATGTTGGAAGTGATGACCGTTGGTGAAATCATAACGACGAGTTCATGACGCTTTTTGTTTTTAACAGTATGACTTCCGAATAGTTGGCCAATGATAGGGATCTTATCAACATAGGGAATGCCATCTGTTTTATTATCTTTCTCATCTTCAATCAGTCCACCAAGAACAATCGTAGAGCCGCTTGGGATCCTGACACTCGTGGTCAATTGCTGTGTATTAATCGTAGGAGCTTGAACGCCAGCTTTTGCATTAACAGCGCTTGCGACAAGGTCTACCGTTTGATTTTGTTGACCAATGATTAAGTTCACTTCTTTATCAGAATTGATGAGCGGAATGACTTCGAGTTTTAAAAGGACATCTTGATAAGTGATGTTTGAGGTTAAGGAATTGGCAGTGTTATTCGTAGCAGTGGCCGTATTTGCTCCAGCAACGACGCTCGAAAGTGTTGAGGAGAGATAAGGGATTTTCTGACCAGAAAGAATCGTAGCTTTACGATTGTTGCTGGTATAGACAACAGGGCGGGAGATTGTCCGAAAGCGGCCTGTTGATTCCAAGAAATTGGCATAGAGGTCGAGTGATCCCAAAGTGCCAAAGACAGTTAATCCTCCCACTCCACTAGCTGCTCCAGCAGCCAAAGAAGTTGCAGCTGGAAGAACAGAAGGAGCTGATGTTGGTGTAAAGCCGCTCATGAGGGCATTGAATCCTTGATAGTGAAAAAGGTAAGAAGTTCCATAATCCATTCCCTCTGATAGTCTCATTTCGCCGATGACAGCGGCAAGATAGACTTGTTGAGGGCGATGATCTAAAAGATCAATAATTTGACGCGCCTTGATTTTGCTTTCAGGGGGACCATAAACAATAATGCTATTAGCGGTTGGATCGCCAATGAGACTGCTGGAGCCGATGATAGCTGATTGAGGAGGTTGAAGTTGAGGGGCGCTACTCAGCAAGTCGCCGCCAGTAGAGGAACCAGGGGTGCTGCCAGTTGAACTTCCATTGGGATTTAAAGGATTCGAAGCACTGTTGTTATTGTTTTGGTTGTTAGGAGCAAAAGGATTTTGAGAGTTTTGTTGTTGCGTTTTATTTTGGTTGTTTTGTGTATCGTCATCCTTATTTTTGAGTTGATCGACGAGAACAGGGAAAACATCGGTAACGGAAACATAATTGAGCGGTCTCACAAGGGGTTGTTCTAGTTGGACAGCTTGGTCAAGCTTGGAGATCAAGTCACGAATGTAACGATAATTTTCTGCTTTTGTTACAAGGAGAATGCGATTGGTTCGTTTATCAGGAATGAATTGCACCTTGCCACTGAAGATGCGAGTTTCTTCATCGCTGGAAGAATTCGCTACCGGTGTTGGAGGTGGCTGTTGATAAGGGGAGGTTGGAGTTTTTGGGGGTTGAGGTGTGGTGCTCTCTTTTCCTGAAAAAATTTGATTCAAAGTCTCAACTGTTTTTTCAGCATCAGCTCGTTGTAAAGGAATAAATTCGGTGATGATTTGGGAGGGCTCGCGATCGATGATTTGTAGAAGGGCTAAAGCTTTTTGGATAATGGGAGTTTTATCGGTGATGACAATAGCGCTGGTATTAGGAACAGCAACGAGTGATCCATACGGATTAATCTGAACGACGCCTTGAAGAATGTTGATGGCTTCATTAGGGCTTAAAAAGTGAAGAGGTTGGTAAAAACTGACCAGACGTTCTCCATCACTTGGCAATTCTGAGGCATTTTGATAAAGAGGAAGCCCTTCCATGCGAGGAGGGCGGCTTGGGCCAATAATTTTGATAGTCTTGTCATCAACGGGGACCAAAGCGTAGCCGTTGACCAACATTGTGCTTTCAAGTAATCCAACAGCATCTTTTTTAGAAATAGGATCAGCAATCATCAAAGAGAGATCAGGTCCAGCAAGGTTCGAGTCTCGGATGATGTGCTTGCCAGTTAATTTTTCATAAAGAGAAAGAGCTTCTAAAATTGAAGTGTGGGGAAATTGAATGCTGATTTTTTCATTGGGATTGTTGCTAATGGCAGCAATAGCTGCAGCATTACTGGAAGAATTTGTGTCAGTCAACGATGATGAGGTTGTTACTGCTTCACTTAGTTTTGCTGGCAAGTTCGAGCGAGGAATTGTTGAGGAAATCGCTGCAGGATCATTAGGAGATAATGATCTAGAGTTAGTAAGATTAGACTTCGGTTGTTTAGCAGAAGTGCCAGGTGTCAGAGGAATGCTGTGTAAAGAGAGCGCGTTGGTATCAATATTAGAATTAGGGAGCGGTGGCAGAGAAGAAGAGGGGGAAGCTCCTGGAAGAGGGGTGGCAGGGATTGCATTTGAATCGGTGTTAGAACTAGTCTTCGAACTAGATTGAGTAGGAAGGGGGGCATGAGGCGGAACATTCAAAACAGAGTTGGTTGACTCAGTAGTAGGCTTTGAAGAAGCAGTCTCTGCAGAGGCTGGTGGAGTTGGTGTTGAGAGCTCTTTTTCTTGTTGGGCAAGAACCATGGACGAGCAAAAAATAAGAGCACCAAGAACAAGTAAGCAATAATTTCTTAATGGTTGCTTGGCAGTTTGCAGAATTGAATAAAGTGACATGTTGGTTAGTAATGTTTAAAAACCTCTCTTCACAGTCTAGAGAAACTGTGAACAATTGTGATACGCCACCACTTATTGTTCCTTTATTAGTTTTAGCGACTTTGAAGATAGGTTCTAACAAATATACTCAGGAATGGTGGAGTTGCCAGGGAGAATTCAGGAAAAATTGTTTTTGTGCTAACTGATCACAGTCCCTAAGATAATTTTTTTATTTCATTGTGGCATTTTTTTTTCTCTCTTTTTCTCGCTGGTTAAATCTTCTTTCGTTTGATGTCGTCTTGATTGCTCTAGCATGGCAAGAGGTTTTTGCTCGCACTGCTACTATTACGTTGAGATGGGAAGAGAGGACTCTTTTAGCGATTTCTATTTGGATGGTCTATATCACTGATCACTGGCTCGATGGCATCATTGATCTTGGCTCCACAGTAGCTTTCTTTGTCAATAAAGCTCCGCGTCATTACTACGTTAGATCTCATCGTTTACTATTAGGAGTTCTCTTCATAATTGCGTTGCTTGCTAATGTTGGATTGTTGTGGCGTCTCGGATTGAGGCTCTTGATTGCAGGGAGCATTTTAGCATTGATCTCGCTGGTATATCTTGTACTCAATCATTTTTTTTTGCGACGAAAACAGTGGTTGAAAGGGAGAGAAATTATTATTTCGATTATTTTTTCAGTCGGATGTGCTTTGGTGCCTTTAGTTCAAAGTCATCAGCCTTGGTTGCTCTTGCCATGGGTCGTCGCCTTTACCGCGATTGCTTTGATCAACTGCACCTTGATTGCTCGCATGGAGCGACAAGTTTCTATTTTTGAATTGGCACCTCGATGGATTTTATCTTTGCAATGGATGTTGGGATTTTGTTTTATCATTATTATTATTTCATTTTTTTCTCCTGATATGATAAGAGCACTCTGCTGGAGCTTCATGGGATTAGGTTTTATTCCGATGATAGCGCGACGCTTTGGTTGTGAGATTGCCTCTCTTGCGGCTGATCAAGTTTTGTTTTTTGCTGCTTTGTTCGCCTTGATCAGGTAAAACAGAAGCTTCTTCGTCTATGACTGTTTCTTTTTCTGGTTTTCAAAAAATATTATTAAGTTTCTTTTTATTGTTTGGAGTGGCCCTCCAAGCAGCTTCAGAAGTAGCTTTGCCAGCTTCAGCGGAATTTTTTGCTGCTCAAGAAACAGCAGCTTCTGGTAAAGTAGAAGAGGCTATTAATCAATATCGCCAACTTGTGCGAGCCTATCCTTTTTCTAAAAATGCTGCGGAAGCCCAATTTCAATTAGCCCAGCTTCTTCAAAAAAAAGGAGATTTTGAGGGAGGTTTTAAGGAGTATACAAAACTTTTAAACAAATATCCTGATACTCCTCACTTTGAAGATGCTGTAGCGGAACAGGTCATCATCGCTAATTCTTATTTGAAGGGGAGAAAGGTTAAGGTTTTTGGGGTTCCTGCTTATGCTTCCATGGAAAAAGCTCAAGAAATGTATGAGACTATTCTCAGTACTGCTCCCTATAGTAAGTATGCCCCACTGGTTCAGTTTAATTTAGGGCTCTCGCTTGAACGCCAAGGAAAGGGAAATGAGGCTGTGGCAGCCTATCAAAAACTCATTGACCGATATCCTAATAGCTCTATTACTAAAACAGCGCTTTATCAAATTGGTTATGTTTATATGAGGGTTGGAATGGGAGGAAAATCCCAAGATCTTTCGGCTTTGAAAGAGGCTCAAAATAATTTTGAAGATTTCTTAGTTCAATATCCTAATGATGAAAAATCTTTTCAAGCCAACGATAATATGAAATCAATGGTGCATCGCGAAAGTGAAGACATCATGCGGATCGCACGGTTTTACGATTTTTCTAAAAACTATCAAGCCTCCGCGCTCTACTATAATGAAGTAATTCGTAAATTTGGTCAAACCCCTGAGGCCTCTGATGCTAGAAAACGATTAGCAGAACTAAAAGATTTAGTGGGCGAAGATGCGTTGCGTTCTGGTCAGCAGAAACCATTAAGTGGACCGCAACTCGCTTTTCGACGTAAGCTACAAGCTCAAGTGGAGACAACGGGATTATCTAATTATGATGGTCCCTCAAAAAATCTTATTAAAGGAAAAGACTTGCAGATGACTCCTCCTCAAATGAAGACGAATGTCAAAGAAGTACAAACACTGCCAACACTAGAATCCGTCGTTGCGCCAACTTCGAAGTCATCTTCAAATTAATAAAAACTGAATTTCATGAAGCACTTTTTTTCTGCATTTTTATTATCTGTAGTTCTTTTTCTCTCTGGCTGTGGCTACACACTTGGAGAGATCAAACCTTCAAGCATGCGCCGTGTTAATACGATTGCGGTGACAACATTTCAAAATAAAACAGTGGTTCCTCGCTTGGAGGCTCAGACAGCTGATGCTGTGGTGAAACAATTTCAGCAAGATGGGACCTATCGTATTGAGACATCAGATCGTGCTGATGCAATCTTAAGTGGAACGATCATCAATCTTCAAAGACAGCCAATGCGTGTCTATGGAAGTAACGTTCTTCAAACTTCTGAGTTTGATCTTGTCTTGACTGTTGAATACTATGTTAAAGATCGCGTTACTGGTGCCATTCTTTGTAAAGGGCAAGCAGAAGGACGAACACCTTTCTTTGTTAATTCTGATAATTACAATTCAGATTTGGTAACCGATCAAAATGTTAATTATCCGATTGCAGCGCAAAGGATGGCGGAGAAGTTAGTCAGTAAAGTTTCGGAAGGCTGGTAAACTTCCCAGAAAATAGGGGTCAGGCTTCAAATTTCAAATTTTTAATCAAATAAAAATTCG
>CAYYAN010000093.1:0-6627 GCA_964469825.1 uncultured Chthoniobacter sp.
TATTTTAACCCCAGTGCCTGTAGGGGAACAATTTTCAATAACTGATTCACAAACGCATGAATAAGTTTTTCCCATGAAATACACATCTACAAAATTTTACTTTCTTTCTACAACAGAATTACTTATTTCAAAATTATCTCTGATTTCCTTACACGCATTGGGGTTAATCCTATTTTTTTCTGTAAGCTATAATCTACTGTCTGTAAGCTTGTACGATGCTTGCCTTCATTCTTCGTCGACTTGGACTCAGCATTATTCTGCTTTTTTTGATTAGCTTTATCTCTTTTTTTATTATCACACTAACTCCCGGGAGCCCTTATCCATGGGGTGAGATGAATCCTAAAATTTCTCCAGAGGTAAAAGCAGCCTTTCGGAAAAAATTTCATCTTGACCTCCCTCTCTACCAACAATATGAGATGATGCTACGTGATCTTTTTACTGGAGAACTACGTAGCATGAAGGATGACCTTCCTGTCATGAAAAAAATCGTGGATCGTCTTCCGGCAACATTAGGTCTTAATTTGATGGCGATTCTTTTTTCCCTTTCTTTTGGAACGCTTCTTGGAATCTACGGCGCAAGATATCACGGCAACTGGAAAGACATGGCTCTCTCTTTTCTGGCTTTTCTTTTTATAGCGCTGCCGGGATTTTGGATTTCCTATCTTCTAGTACTCACTCTTGTAAAATATGTAGGCATCCCAATTTTAGGAATTCAGAGTTACGGCATTGTATTTCCCAATCATCTTACTCTCTGGCTCGATCGTCTCTGGCACCTAATGTTACCTGCCATTGTTCTCTCTCTCGCTGGTATCGCTACTCAATCCCGCTATTTGCGCTCGAGCATGATTTCAACTCTTCGAGAAAGTTATATCCTGACAGCCCGTGCCAAAGGCCTCTCTCCTACCGTTATTCTTTATCAACATGCTCTGCTAAATTCCCTCCGTCCCTTAATCACAGGTATTGGCATGCTCCTTCCCAGTCTCATTAGTGGTTCTGTTATCATTGAAACCATTTTTGCCTATCCCGGCATGGGACAATTGGGATACGAAGCCGTACTCGAACGAGATTATCCCATTTTGATCACACTGAATATGATTGTTGCCGCAATGGTACTTTTAGGGAACCTTCTCTCCGATCTACTCTATGCGCTGGTTGATCCAAGAGTCCGACTTGAATAAACATGAACCAAATCATTTTCGATTCTCCATCTCTGCATCTTTGGAAATGCTTTTGTAAAAATAAAATTGGCCTCTGGGCTTTAGGTATCATTATCTTTCTAACGATAGTTGCCATTGCAACCCTTCTCTTGGACTGGGCAGGCCTTCCTTGGCCCATGAATCCGAACATGACCGATTTATCACAGAAGCTACTTCCACCAAATCATCTTCATTGGTTAGGCACTGATCATTTAGGTCGAGATGTTTTTTCTCGGATGCTTCACGGAACTCCCATCTCACTAACGGTTGGCTTTACAACAGTTCTTGTTTCACTCTCCATCGGTGTTGTGATTGGATCTATTGCAGGTTATTGCCGTGGCAAGATCGATCAATTTTTAATGCGCATCGTAGATGCTTTTCTTTGTTTTCCTACTTTTTTTCTCATCTTAACAGCAGTAGCACTCCTTGGCCCTAATCTTATCAATATTGTTATGGTGATTGGACTGGTAAGTTGGACAGGAACGGCACGTTTGGTCCGCGGAGAATTTTTAACATTACGCGAGGCAGAATATGTTCATGCAGCACGTATTCTTGGGCAAAGTTCTTTGAAAATAATTATCAGGCATATTCTCCCCAATGCAGCTGCTGTTATTCTCATCACCGCTGTTTTAGGAATCCCAGAAGCCATCTTAGCAGAAGCTGGGTTAAGTTTTCTTGGCTTTGGAGTTCAACCTCCTCAAGCAACCTGGGGAAATATTATCGCTGATGGAAAAACTTATCTCCTTGAAGCTTGGTGGCTGATCTTGTTTCCTGGTTTTGCAATTCTCATCACAGCACTCGCTTTCTATCTTGTTGGCGATTCGTTACGAGAAGCAGGAGAAAAAAATTAAGAACCTGTTTTCAAAGCCGCATAAAATTTTCACTATGTTAACATCACCTGAACCACTGCTTGAAGTCTCCCATCTCAATATTGGATTCTCGAGTGAGCAAGGAGTTGTTCCGGCTGTTCGTGATGCTTCATTCCGTTTGCAACGGGGGGAAACGTTAGCCATTGTCGGCGAAAGCGGTAGTGGAAAAAGCGCTACAGCTCTTGCCATCACACGCCTCCTTCCCTCTCCTCCTGCTATTTATCAAAGTGGCCAGATTTATTTTGATGGAGTTGACCTCTTATCACTTCCAGAAAAAAAATTACGCACCTATCGAGGAGGACGCATTGCTTATGTTTTTCAAGAAGCATCCACATCTCTTAATCCGGTTTATACGATTCGAAGTCAGATGAACGAAATGTTAAAGCTCCATCGTCCTGATATAAAAGACTTCGATACTGAAATCATTCACTGGCTTGAAATGGTCGGGATCACAAATCCAAAAGAACGTCTTAAAGCTTATCCCCATCAACTCAGTGGCGGCATGCAACAACGCGTAATGATTGCAATGGCTCTGTCAGCGCAACCAGATCTCTTAGTTGCTGATGAGCCGACAACCGCTCTCGATGTTACAATTCAAGCACAAATCTTAGGTCAACTTCGCAAACTGGAACAAGGTCTCGGAATGACGATGCTTTTAATCACTCATAATTTAGCCATCGTTCGTGGGCTAGCTCACCAGGTAGTCGTCATGCACCATGGAAGTATTGTCGAATATGGCTCCACGGAAGAAGTATTGCAACATCCTCAACACCCTTATACTAAAGCCTTGCTAGCTTGTATTCCAAGACTGGATGAGCATCGAAGGCGTTTATCAACGATCTCATCTTTGCACTAACAGAAAGAAGTCATGAGTAAAAGGGTAAAAAGATTTAAAAAAACAACACTTCATCAGTTTTCAAAATTTCATCAAAATAGCATATTCATAACGATTACGTTGATCTCTAAAAAATAGAATTTCTGTATGGAGACCATTCATGACTCATCATCCATTACTCACTCACCCTTCCTCTCCATCATTATTCCTGCTCACAATGAAGCCAATCGCTTGCCCAAAACAATTGGGCAACTTCAAAGTTTTTTCCAACATTACTCAAAGACTTTTGAGATCATCCCAGTCATTCAAGGCAATGATAAAACGGGTAGTTTAATTTGTGACTTAGCACAAAAAGATCGTTGTATAAAACCGATTATCGATCCTCAAGGCCGTGGCAAAGGCCGTGCAGTTCGCTACGGAATGGAACATGCTCAAGGTGAAATCATGCTTTTTATTGATGCTGACCTGAGCGTGCCTCTACATTGTCTTGCTCAATTATTAGAGCGGTTTCAATCCTCTTTATCCTGTGACATTCTCATTGGCAGTCGTCAACATCCGAATAGCAAGATTACTCAGCCACAACCATGGCTTCGCCGTCTTTCAGAGCGACTCTTTAACCTCTTCTTGCGTTCTTTGCGCCTTACAAAATTTCGTGACACTCAGTGTGGTTGCAAGTTTTTTCGCCATGCTGTTGCTAAAACTCTCTTTTCTTATGCTATGGTCAATGGCTTTGCTTTTGATGTAGAAATTCTCTTGCTCGCAAAAAATTTAGGCTACCACATCGAGGAAACACCGGTAGAATGGGCTTATAGACGCCATTCTTGCTTTGAAATCTCCAGTGATGGCATACAAGCACTAGAAGATGTTTGGAACCTTACAGAATATCAATGAGGCATCTCAGGAAAAAACCGTAGCCCACTGTATCTATCATCTTTCATATGAAAGACACCAGGTTGAGTTCTAACTTTTGTAGCAACTTTACGTGCTTGCTGTATCTGGTCTTGTAGCATTGTTCTTTGTTCTTCGTTGATGATTTTAATCTCATTTAATTTTTGCAATTCATTCAGAAAATCTAACATTCTACTCTGAACTGAAATAGCATTTAAATAGGGCTTTGGAATTTTCTCAAAATCATCTTCTTGGACTTGAGCTGCATCCATATAATCACAAGCTATACTTTTATAAACAGCTGCTTTTTGTTTTGAGAGAGAAATAATTTCTTTCCTTTGCAAGTCAGATAATATTACTGCACTTTGAATATCATCAAGAGAGGTTGACTCTAACACAAAAGCCTCTTGCAAAGCCTCAAGAGCTTGAAACGCAAAATCAATAGCTTCCTTATCCTTAAACTGTTTTATTGCTTTAGTAATAAGAAGTGCTCTGTTTTTAAATTCACTTACCCTGAAATCATCTTCATTAGAATTTGAAACAATATTACTATCAACAGAAATTAGCGTTAAATCAATTGCTCTTAATTGAGTTCCTCGTGGCTGAAAATTTTCTGCAGTTTTTTCTTCGCCAACCTCTCTTAAGCGCACTTGTTCTTGATTGTTTTTTTCATCCTGTTCTTGTTTCCTTTCGGGATTCAAAGCGTTAAATGATCCAGGTCCAGCAATCGCTGAAACTAATATGGAAAAAAGGAATAAGATGCTGAGTGCATTTGCAGATTTCATGGGGAGAAGGGGGGGGGATAAAAAGCCTAAAAAAAAACGAACCCGTTAAGAGTAGCAGCTACCATCGCTTATAGAAAAAACTAAATTCTCCGAATATTCAGACTAGTAACAATGCCTAGATATTTACAACTTCAGCTGCTGTCTTAAAATGCATCTTTGCAAACGTTGGCAATAATGCTGAACCACGTGCCTCAACCAAATGACGTGCAGTCTCCTTAACTTTGGAGGAAACTCCTTTGTACAAAACGACTCCAAGCTCTTTACCGCGTTGCTCCAACCAGTCAATAAATCCTTCTCGTGCCAAAATCGAAGCTGCCGCAACAGCATAGTCAGATTCTGCTTTGGTGCGTTGTGTGAGTTGAAGTTGTTTTCCTTTCTCCAATAGTGCCCGTTGCAAGACTCGCTCATTGGCAAACTTATCAGAAAGTGCTCGTGGGCAACTAGGAACTTTTGCACAAAGATTTTCTAACACGCGCGCATGTCCCCAAGCGAGAAGTGTATTGAGATTCCCAATCTTTTCATAAAGCTGATTATATTTTTGAGGCGTTATGACAATACGATCGCAAGGAGCTTGTGACTTTCGAATAAGAGCAGCAAGTTCTCGAATTTTTTTATCACTTCCAATTCCTTTGCTATCGCAAACTCCAAGTTCTTGAAACTTTTTAGCAAGCCGCTCATCAGTATAAACTCCTGCGATCACAAGAGGCCCAAAAAAATCTCCTTTACCACTTTCATCCACTCCAAAATGAGGAGCAAAGATCTCTGGAGCATGCACCTCTTCATAGCCAAGCAAGGCTTGGCCTGTCACCTCAGGCTCTAAAATAAAGGTGATAAAATCTTCGAGGCCGCGTCCTTGCAAAAGCAATTTTGGCCCTTTTTCATAAACAGAAATATTTAACTTATCTTTTTTAGCAGCAAAAAGAGTGTACGGTTTTGTCTCAAAAACAAACCCACGTTCATGCAAGATAGCACGAAGTTTCTTGGCTTGTTGCAGTGTCAGGAGAGTTGTGTGAGAATGGAGAGACATCGATATTGAATTTACTTAATCGTAAATCGCATACGAATTGAAGTTGAAAGTTGAAGTTGAAGAAAAACTCAGAAATCCTAGTCATGATGTCATCTAGATTAACTTCAACTCTTAACTGCAAAAGCCGCAAAGGGAGCACTCTTTATCGTCAGCTTCTTTCGTGGTTCCGTAAATATGGACGCCATGACTTACCTTGGAGGCAATCTCCAACTCCCTACGATGTTTTAGTCTCTGAGTTCATGCTACAACAGACAACAGTAACAACGATCATTCCCCGTTTTGGTGAGTGGATGAAACGTTTTCCAACTTTAAAAACCTTAGCTGCAGCCTCTGAAGCTGAAGTTTTGGCAGCTTGGCAAGGTCTTGGTTACTACGCACGAGCACGACGCCTTCATCAGGTCGCACAAACAATTGTTACTTTTTATGAAGGAAACATCCCTCAAGATCTTACCACATTATTAAAACTTCCAGGAATTGGACCTTACACTGCATCAGCACTCCTCGCCTTTGCTTTTAATCAACCAACCGTGGTTCTCGATACTAATATTGTACGTGTCATAACCCGACTTCACGACATCACAACTCCAATCGATTCCAAAGAAGGAAAAACAACAATTGCTCTTGCTGCTGAAAAATTACTTCCTAAAAAAGAGGGCTATACTTTTGCCTCCGCGTTAATGGATCTCGGCTCTCTTATTTGCACTGCCGCTAATCCTCACTGCAACATCTGCCCTCTCTCTTCCCACTGCCTCACCAAAGATCCAGCGACACTTCCTAGAAAAAAACCAAAACCAACCATCTCTCTAAAGAAAGAAACTCGTGTTTTTTATGAACGTAATGATCATATTTATTTAGAGCAATCATCAGGTCCTCATTGGAAGGGCCTTTGGATCTTACCAGCATGCTCTTCTATTCCATTACATAAAAATTATCTTACTTCCATTACCTACCCTATCACACGATATCGCATCACCATGAAAATTTATAAGGGCATTGGAACTCCTCCAAAAAATCTTCATCCCTTTTT
>CAYYAN010000094.1:0-1412 GCA_964469825.1 uncultured Chthoniobacter sp.
AACGGTGTCTCTACCACGATTCAAAAGATGGTCTCAGCAACAACAGCGCTTGGCTATGATTTAACAGTCATGGTTTCTCGTGAAAAGGTTGCCGATTTGAAAATTCCTTTTAAAAATTTTGATCCTGTTGGGACTTTTGAACTGCCAGAATATGAATTGCAGCGACTCAGTTTTCCTCCTATCTTGCCGATTGTTGATTATCTCGAACGAGAAAAATTTAGCGAAGTAATCATCAGTACACCAGGTCCTGTCGGGCTTGCAGCCTTTTGCGCAGCAAAATTACTAGGATTGCCAACGATTGCTATTTATCATACTGATTTTCCGCAATACGTGCGAATGCTAACGGAAGATGGATTCATGGAGACATTAACTTGGAATTTCATGCATTGGTTCTATTCACAAATGGATTTGGTTTATGTTAATTCCGAGCATTATCGTCGCTCGTGGATTGAGCGAGGAGTTGATGGAGAAAAACTTCGTATCTTACCTCGCGGTCTTGACACTGTTTTTTTTCATCCTCAAAAAAGAGATTCTAATTTTTGGAAACAGAGAGGGTTGAAATCAGGAGAAGTAGGAGCGCTCTATGTAGGGCGTATCTCGCGAGAAAAAAATCTTGATCTGCTTGCAGCCTCTTTTCGACGGCTTCTAGCGCGTGGTGTAAAAGTGCGACCGCTTTTTGTTGGGAACGGTCCTTACCTTTCCACAATGAAGGAATTGCTTCCTGAGGGAATTTTTATGGGAAGTTTGCAAGGAGAAGAGCTTGCGACGGCTTATTCCTCTGCTGACTTTTTTGTTTTTCCAAGCACCACTGATACGTTTGGCAATGTTGTGATTGAAGCTCAAGCAAGCGGATTGCCTGTCATTGTTTCTAATGCGGGCGGTCCTAAAGATCTTGTCGGTCATGAGCAAGATGGATTAATTACTAAAGCCCTCGACTTAGATGCCCTCACGCAAGCAATGCAACGATTAATCGATGATGAGGCGTTGCGTAAGGTCTGGAGCATTGCCGCACGGGAGCGTGTTAACGAACGAAATTGGGAACGCGCTGCAGAGACTTTTTGGAAAGAGATTTCACAATAGAGCGTTTTAAAAAATATTATAGCCGCGCATCGCGGCGTCACTGCGATGCTCGAGGACACAAGCACGAGAGTGATAAAATATCCGGGCTAGCATTGAATCGCAAAGCTCACACATCCATCATTCGCTTTTGCGAAGATTGATAAATTTTTTTCCTGGCAAAAGTCATTCACGGCACGTGCCACTTCCAAGATCATTGGTTCTAAATCTCGTGGAGCTTTGTTGGGATTAAATGCGTAATCATGCCCCATAAGAAAACCGCCATTTTTTATTTTGGGATAGAGGGCATGTAAATCAGCTTTGACGGCCTGGTAGGAATGATCGCCATCAATGTA
>CAYYAN010000094.1:1422-6563 GCA_964469825.1 uncultured Chthoniobacter sp.
CGTCAAGTGAAGCATCAGCTAGTTTTGGTATAAAGGTTTCTGATTTTTCTTGGTGAATAGAGACGTTCGATTCTATTGAAAAAACCGAAAGAACATGCTCGCGAAGCAAAGAAGCATGGTAGAGATTTCCATTTTGTCCATCGTGATCGCCGCTATAACTTAAGCCGTTTTCCCAAGGATCGCAGAGAAAGAGATGCCGAGGATGAAGCTTGTGGAGCTCTCTCGCAAAGGTTCCTTTAAAAACACCAATTTCACAAATCACGCTGTTACTTGGAATAAGAGCATGGATCATTTCAATGCGTGTTGTAAAAATTTTCATTTGGAAAAATTATGAGTATCTTGACAGAATTCTGTACAGTCGATTTATTATAGGCATGAAAACAATAGCCTATACAGAAGCTATGATGATTATCATGCAATGTAGGTTTCACTATGATAAGTAGGATTTTTTTGAAAACTATCTCAATGAAACTCAACAGCAAGAAGGTTCTTTTTCTTATCACACTTGGTTCCATTTTGGAATATTATGATTTTGGAATTTTTATTTATTTGGCTCCTTTTATTGGAAAGAGCCTTATTCCAGCAAGCAATCCGGGTTTCAATTTACTCTTGAGTTATGCGATTTTTGCAGCAGGCGCTTTGTTCCGTCCATTAGGAGGTGTGATCTTTGCTCATCTTGGAGATACGCGAGGACGCAAGTATACTTTTGTCTACACTATTTTGATGATGGCGTTGCCAACTTTTCTAATGGCCCTCATTCCTAGTGCTAGCGTTATTGGGGCATGGGCAACGATTTTATTGATCGTTCTTCGCGTTCTTCAAAGTCTGGCCTTGGGGGGAGAGCTACCGGGGTCTGTGATTTTTGGTTATGAAGTTTCAAGCCCAAGACGTAAGGCCTTCAACACTTCGATTGTCATCATGGGAACGAATCTTGGACTTTTTGTTTCGTCGCTCGTTTGTACAATTCTGATGAAGTTTCATTGGAATAGCAATGAGAGCTGGCGTGTTGCTTTTGCCTTAGGTGGCATTTTGGGAATTGTTAGTTATCGATTGAGGCGTGCCCTTGTTGAAACTCCAACATTCCTCGAATACAAAGAGCTGCTTCAGCAAACAACCGTTCCTGTGAAATTGCTTTTCCAATACCATAAAAAACCCTTGTTGCAACTCATCGGGATTGGGTTTCTTTTTTCGAGCAGCATTGCAGTCTTTACCTACTATATCCCTAACTATCTCTATACTTTTTATCATTTTCCGTTGGAGCAGTTGATGAAGTTTAACTCCTATAGCATTTTAATTTTTATGGTGGGATCTTTGTTGGCAGGAAGTTTTGATCAATGGTTGGGAAAAAAGTTTTTCTTTTCCCTTTTTATCGGCATTGCTGGTGCTTCGGTGCTTTTGTTTTTGAACTATGCTACTTTGAACATTCATCAAATTTTTTTCTGGCACAGTCTACTTTTATTAGCTGTTGGCATCCTTTGCGGGCGTTTTCCGGTTTTAGTGAGCTCCTTTTTCCCTGTTTCAGTACGTTATACCGGGGTTGCTGTTGTTTGGAATATTAGCATTGGCATCGTCACTGGTTGTACCCAGATGATCTTAACATGGCTTGTTCAAGTGACCGGTATCATTTGGATTCCGGCGCTTTATCTTTGCTTCTTTACATTGCTCGCTTTGATTTCGCTGATGACTATTAGACCCAAGCAGTTGGTGGAATATCAGGAATGAAGTAAAATTATTCTGCTTTCAAAATCATTTGATCAAAGGCTGGTGCTAATTCTTTTATTAGAGATTCTGGGCCTGTCATTTTAATGTAAACGTCGCCTTGTGAGCTCTCCATAATGGCTCCGCGAAGTGCGTAGTTAGGACAAGCCTCTGTTGGTCCTCCTGGCATGCCGTTGGCAAAGGTGCCGTGAATGGAGACAAAAGTTATGGAACTAGTTTTTATTTTTTGTGTTGTCGTGGTGGCTTTTATGGGGCTCCCATCAACAGAGGTGAACTGAGCTGCCCAACGGTCAACGTTAGCCTGGACTGTTCCACCTTGGCCTGGACCAAAATAAAAAAAAGTGACGAGAGCAGTCATCCCATTTTTTCCAGAAATCCTCAGCTGAGCCTTGCGCATTGGGGAAGTCGGATTTTCCCACTGCCAATTTTCGGGTCGTGTAAAAGAAAAAGCTCCAACTTTAAATTCTGAAGGAGCTATAGGCTCTGCGTGAAGGCATATAGAGATGATGATTAATAAAAAAAACAAAAAATTTTTCATTTCTAAAAACGGTGGCTAATTTGTTGTGATGCCATCAATGAAAACATTTCAGAAGCATCATTGCTATCGTATAAAAACGAATCATTTTTGTAAAACCTTCTCGCTGGTTTTCTCGGTGCTCCCAAACCCTTCGAATTAACCCGGATATTTCATCACGCTCGTTTTTAATCAGGAGAAGCAAGTAGGAAAAACTCTTCAGAACAAGACTTGCTGAAGCCGAGAAGCTTTTCAGCATAAGCATGATTGCTTTTCAAACTCGAATTCTAAAGAAAAATCAATGGCAATAGGAACTAAGCTCTATTAGAAATTTGCTGAGGCAGATGCTGGACAAGGAAGAAATAGCACAGCATCTGAGTGCATAAATAATACTCTCGATGATGCGAATAGCGAAGAGAGCCAGCTAGCTATTCGATTCAGCGTTAGAATTATCGAGCAAATTTTTAGCGCTTGGAGAACTGGAAGCGCTTACGTGCTCCAGCACGACCTGGCTTGTTGCGCTCGCGACGACGTGGGTCACGGGTGAGGAGGCCGTTTTGTTTTAATACAGGGCGATGTTCTGCATCAATTTCATTAAGAGCACGAGCAATAGCAAGGCTGAGAGCTCCAGCTTGGCCATTTAGGCCTCCGCCATGGGTCTTAACGGTAACATCGTATGTCTTGATAGCATTGACTGTCTCGAAAGGCTTAAGCACTTTGTTCTGCATGGAGACAGTTGTAAAATAATCTGAAAAATCACGTCCGTTGACTTTGATTTTTCCAGAACCATTCGTTAAGCGAATCGTGGCTACGGCTGTTTTGCGGCGTCCTGTAGCAGTAATTTTTCCTGCTTTTGGGATAGTTTTGCCAGCTTTAGCTTTAGGAGAGGTGACTGTATCTTCAGACATAAAAAATCAAGAAATAAAAAAAGTGATTAAGCGACTTGAGGTTTTTGAACAGTGTGTGGATGTTCTGCTCCGCTATAAACATGAAGTTTTCTGTAGATTGTGGCTCCTAAGCGATTGTGGGGGATCATTCCTTTAACAGCTTTCTCAATGAGCAATTCGGGACGGCGTTCGCGACGTTGACGAAATGTCTCTGACTTATGGCCGCCAACAAATCCTGAGAAACTCATATAAGTTTTTTGAGTTTCTTTTTTGCCTCCGATTTGAACTTCTTTTGCATTGATAACGATAACAAAATCACCAGTATCAACGTGAGGAGTAAAAATAGCCTTGTGTTTACCACGAAGGAGGTTGGCTGCTTTAACAGCAACATGGCCTAAGTATTGATTTTTAGCATCGATGATCCACCATTGGCGTTTCACCTCGTTAGCTTTTGCAGAGAAAGTCTTCATTCAAAAATTATGGGAAAGAGGAGATAAGGTAAACGAAAATAAAACGATGTCAAGTGCCTTCACTCAAAATAGAATTGTTTTTTTCAGGATCAACTTTGATGACAGGAAATGGAATTCGTAAGCGTAGCTGATGATAAAGGTGTATTTCAATGTGGTAGACGCCAAAGCGCTCGAATTGAAGTCTTCCAAAAAAATGAACATTCGTAGCATGAGCATGCATATGATTTAGCGTAAAATTTAATGAAGCTTCAGCAATGGCCTCTTTTTCGTCAGGATCAAAAATCACGGTGCGTTGGCAAAAAGTACCAAATCCACCGCACCAACGTGTCCAAAGACAGAGCTTCAGAAAACCAATGGGGACAATAGAAGTTGGAATTGCTCCAAGAATACCAATTAATGTTTGTTGTCCGCTAGCTTCAGCGCGGACATCTTCGCAAAGGACGGAAGCTTGAAGGTCGGGTAATATCATTTCAGCGCTCATAGAGTCTGTTCAAATGCTACTGCTGAGGCGTAGGGCTGTGTCACTTCGGTGCTCGCTTTCATGTTTTATTCTTAGATGAATCTTATTAGTTACAGGTTGTAGGTTACAGGAAAAAAGAGTTGAGGAGAAAAATAAGGGCGGATGCTACGAGGCAGTAAAATCCAAAAAATTTCCAACGTCCTTCTTCTAAGGAGTGGGAGAGCCAGCGTAATGCAAGAAGTCCTGCAAAAAAACTAAACACCATGCCGATTAAGCATTGAACAAAGAGATGGTGTAAGGGGCCATCATGACTTAAAACGTGAGCGTGAAGCAATCGATGGATTTCCTTTATCATCACTGCAGGAGTAAGAACTACAGCAAGGGCAAAACTAAATTCTTCGATCTTTTTTTTAGGAAGACCAAAAAGCAGTCCTGTTGAAATCGTTGCGCCCGATCGAGAGAAGCCACGGAAGGGAAGGCAGAGGCCTTGAACGATGCCAATCCAAAAAGAATGTTTTGTTGTGAGGGAGGGGTGCGTGGTGACCTGATCTTCACGGTTTCCAGTGATGATCATGAAAAGTCCTACTGCAGCCAAAGCGATCGCAATGAGCGGGAGATTGGAAAAAAGCATTTCGACTTCGGCATGAGGGGTTCCGTGCAAGATGATTTTTTCAATTAATATTTTAAGTCCCAAGCCAACGACGCCAGTGCAAAGGGTCGCCAAGAAAACTCGTTTTGCAAAAGACCAAGATGTTTGCCAAGAGGAAAAATAATCGCTCTTCCATCCCTTCCAGAAATAAACAATCACTGCAAACATGGTGCCAGTATGAAGCATGACGAGAAGCAAGGTCATTGCAGGAGCAGAAGGATTAAGGCCCATGAGTTTTTCTGCGACAATCACGTGAGCAGAACTCGAAACGGGAAGAAGCTCGCAAGCACCTTGAATGATGGCGAGAATGAGGATTTGGAAATAGTTCAACATGGTTGAAGAAAAGTAATGAATAATGAATAATGAGTAATGAGTAATGAGTAATGGAGCAATCGTTATTTTTAAAAGTTTTATTTCTCTAAGATGTTATACCATTCGCGTT
>CAYYAN010000095.1:0-2212 GCA_964469825.1 uncultured Chthoniobacter sp.
CTGTTCTTTGCTTTCTATGGCAGCTATTTTTTTTCCAAAATGGCAGCATCCCAATCTTTCCAGACCGGCTCCAATCCTAGCTCTTGCAAGACGCCTGCAACAACAGCTGGTGAACGATGATCTGCAATTTTAAATTGCTCTGTAGCTTTCTTCTCCTCACAAGAAGAAGCCACCATTTTTCCTTTTACTGTTCGATGAAGTTTCTCAGAACCTTGACCCGTGTAACCTCCAGGTTCTGTATGACTCCCGGCGCTCATCATCGTAAAACCAAGGGGAGCTAAGAGATCTCGCAACTCTGGGGACTCTCGTGTGCTCATTACTAAATGAAGTTGTGGAAACGTCATTCTTAAGGCAAAAACAAGTTGTACAAAATCACGATCAGAAAATTCATAATTTGGTTTAAATTCTCCTGCCGCAGGCCTCAGACGAGGCAAGCTAACAGAAAGTTGTGCTTTCCAACAATGCCGTTGTAAATAAAAAAGATGAGCTGCAAGCGCCATTGCTTCTGCTCGCCAATCAGCGAGACCAAATAAAACGCCAGCACCGAGACGGCGAAAGCCTGCTTGGTAAGCTCGTTCAAGAGCATCTAGCCGCCAAGAAAAATCTTTCTTAGGTCCTGCCAAATGAAGTTCTTGATAAATTTTTTGATCGTAAGTTTCTTGATAAACAATAAGCCCTTCAGCGCCTGCAGCCACAAGCGGGCGATAATCCTCTTCTTCCATTGGAGCAATCTCAAGCGCAATAGCAGGAAAGATTTCTTTTAAGCGTTCAATGCATCGCTCTAAATAGCCGTTAGAAACAAATTTGGGATGTTCTCCTGCTACTAAAAGAATATTACGAAATCCTTCTTTAGCCAGATAACTTGCTTCTTGTGCCATTTGCTCGACATCCAATGTGACTCGCAAGATGGGATTGTCACGTGAAAAGCCGCAATAAGCACAGGAATTGATACACTCATTAGAAAGATAGAGAGGTGCAAATAGTCGCATCGTCTTTCCAAAATAGCGTCGCGTAATTGCTACAGAACGTTGGGCCATCTCTTCCAAGGCAACATCATCACAAGGTTCTAAACGTTTTTGAAAAGCAACTAGCGCTGCCGAGGGATGTTCGAGGTCGTAAGTTAGTTGATGAGAAAAGGCCATAAATAAAGTTTCACGATCTTATCAAAGCAAGAACGCTCTCTGCTATTTTTTTCATCTCTTCTAGTGTTGGGGTAGCTCCTGGAGCACGACACTCTTCTTGAAGTTCATGTCTTTTTTTCATCGCACCATGTTTCCAAACCCAAGATTCTTCAGACCAAGGACCAACACGTAAGGGATCACTCCAACGATGAATAGCCAAGGTCTTTGTTGGCTGCAAAGCCGCCGCCAAATGCATTGGCCCACTATCAGAACTAACAATAAAACTAGCTTGGCGAAAAATTGCAATTAATTCCAAGAGCGTCGTTCGATTGCTCCAATTCAAAACATGAGGAGGTAAATCTTTCATGAGTTCCCCTTTTCCAACTAAGACGAGAGGAATATTGTTTAGACTTTCAGCAAAAGCAACAATCTGTTCTTGGGTCAAATTTTTGCCTTCTCCGCGAGCATAGGGATGAAGAACAACAAAGGGTTGATGAACAAAAAAATGAACTGGCAACTTTCCTTGAGGAAGAAAAAAATTTGGTGATACTGGTTTTGAAACACCAAAGAGATCAAGGATACTCAGCAGCTGATGTACGGCATGTCTTTTTTTATCAACGTGAGCAATCTCATCATAAAAAAAAGTAGCGCCTTCTCGAGCATGGCTTAAGCCAACAATTTTTTTAGCTCCAGAACAGCGGGCCATCAAAGCACTTCGCAATAATCCCTGTAAGTCAATCACAAGATCAGGACGCCAATCTCGTAACGTGCGTGCCCAAAGCAAAGATTTCAGGTTGAATCAGCCATCGAATTTCTGCATGAGGCCAAGCTTCATTTAGTGCTGCAACAACAGGAAGAGCATGAATCACATCTCCCATTGAACTAGGTTTAATGAGCAGAATACGACGAGGTGAAGAAGAAAAAAAATTCACAAGAATGAAAGGAATAAAAAAATTGTTGTTACCAACGTCTCAAAAAAGAACTCACACGAAAGAACACAGAGATGACACAAAGCACACAAAAAAATTGCTAAAATTTGTTGAAGCGTATTTTAAAAATTCGCAGGACCCGGATGAATTAAAAAAACGCGC
>CAYYAN010000095.1:2222-6559 GCA_964469825.1 uncultured Chthoniobacter sp.
AAATCTTTGCAGCTGCTCACAAATCTCGTTCCGACATCATTGCCAGCCAAGACTTTTGTTATTTGTTTTGTTTTTCGTCCATGCACAATAAAAGTCTCAATCCCTGCTGTTGTTGCTGCTGCAACGGCTTGTAATTTAGTCATCATACCACCGGTAGAATGTTCTCCTTTTTCTGAAGTCACATGCTGAAAAGCCTCTTGCAAATTGGTTACTACCGGAATTCGTTTTGAATTTTTTTTTGTTTTTGCCCTGAGTCCATCTGCACTCGTCACTAAGATCAACAATCTTGCTTTCATCATGATAGCCACTTCAGCAGAAAGCTCATCATTATCACCTAATTTTAATTCTTCTACTGCAACAGAATCGTTTTCATTGATAATGGGAAGAACATGAGGTGATGCAAGCAATCGTTGTAAAGTTGTTTGTGCATTCTGGCGTCGCGAATCCGTATAGATATCTTCGTGTGTCAAAAGGAGCTGCGCAGTTGTAATACCATGCTTTGAAAAATATTTTGCATAAGCTTCCATTAATGCTGGCTGTCCTACAGCCGCACACGCCTGCTTACCAGCTTGGTCAGTTGGTCTTGAGCTTAGCCCCAATGTATGAACACCAGCTGCAATCGCCCCACTACTCACCATAATACAAGAAACGCCTTGTTTCATGATGGCTGCAATTTCCGCAGCAATACGACGAAATTGGGTTTTATCAATAGCACACCCACCAGGAGTTGCTAAGACACCAGTTCCGAATTTTAAAACAATACAAGATGAAAGATTCATAAAAATTTAAAAAATTTCTACCAACTCCACAAACCCAGCTTCGAGCGCGAGCGTTTCTTGCACCCCACCTTCCAAAGAAGCACGAAATTTTTCTACGATTTCCAAGGCACGAAGTAATTTCACGATTTTTTCTTGATGGGATGATTGAGAGGCCTTCTTTAGTTCTTTTCCAAAATGAGCAGCTACGATATCGATGAGTAAAGAACGATGCGCTAACACCGTAGCTTCAGCTGTTGCTTTAAAATATTGCTCTCTTGCCCCTTCCCAGTTGCCTTCTGTTGTTTTTCCAAAATGTTGTTTTTCTAAATGAAATTCTTCCTCGGCAGATTCGGTCGCCTCTTCTCTAATAGAAACAAGTAATTCTTGAAAATGACGAGCCAGCTGAAATGCTGCAGCCACATCATAGACTCTGCTTTCACCAAAAAAAACGTCCATCCACGCTGCAGCTTTTTTTTCATACTCTCCTTGCAATGGTTCTTCAGAACTATAAATCGGAAGCTGAATGCATCGCGATCTAATCGTCTCTAACAAAGCTTCTGGGAGCGATGTCGTCAGCAACAGCAATGTTTGATCAGGTGGTTCTTCCAATGTTTTTAAAAATGCATTGGCTGCAGATGGCATCATCCGTTCAGCATCATGAATAATAGCTACTTTATAATGGCTCTGTTGCGGCTTAAGATGTAGAGCCTCTTCTAAATGACGCATCTGCTCTGTTAGAATTTTGCGTGATTTTGATTCTGGCTCTACCATATGAACATCAGGATGCATCTTAACTTCTAGAAGAGAACAAGGAAGCACCATGCAAGCTAACTCTTCCGCAATCGTTTCCATGCCATCATGGAAAGAGCCTGTAATAAGATAGGCATGACCAAGACGTTGTTCCTGAAATGCTTTTTTTAAAAGAGCTAGAGCTTGAGTTTTAGAAAAGGCCATAAAAAGTCTGTCTAAATGCTACTGTTGCAGTTCAGGACTGTGTCACTCTGGTGCTCGACACTGCGGTACTGCGCTCCTCGTTCTTTGTCCTGCATCTGCATCAGCGCATTTTGATCAGATTTTCGCTGTTGTAATAGTAAATTGTTTGAAATTTGTTGGGCAACTTCATCCATTGGTTGTGCTGCATCAATAATGATAATCCGTTCTGGTTCTTTTTTAGCCAATGCCAAATAGCCATGACGCACCGCTTCATAAAAAGTTTCTGGTTCTTGCTCCATACGGTCCACTATCGCAGAAGAAGCATTGCGTTCTTCCATACGCTTTCGTCCTTCTGTGGCCTCCATATCAAGCAAGAAAGTTATATCTGGAATGATGCCTCCAACAGAAAAATGATTAATCATGTTCACTTGCTTCGAATCAAGAGCACGTGCCACACCTTGATAGACAGTTGTCGAGTCAAAAAAACGATCGCATAACACAATCGCACCTCGTTCCAATGCAGGCTGAATCACCTCTCGCACCAGTTGTGCTCGACTAGCTGCAAAAAGGAGCAGTTCAGCTTCAGGAGCAATATTTACAGAAGGATCAGCATGCTGAAGCAACTGACGAATTCCTTCTCCCAAGGGCGTTCCACCTGGTTCGCGAACGAGCACCACTTCATAACTAGAGTTCTCTTTGCTCAAGGCTTCTGCCAAACGAGCAATTTGCGTTGATTTACCACAACCTTCAGAACCTTCAAATGTAATAAATATTCCTAATCTCGACGAAACCATGGCACTATTCTAGCCTGGCTTTTTTTCTTTAACAAACTCTTCTCATCACTTCCATGAAAAAATCATCACCTTCTTCTTACTGGCTCGTCAAACAAGAGCCAACAGCTTATTCTTGGTTTACTTTTGTCAAAGATGGAGAGACAGAATGGACAGGTGTTCGGAATTTTCAAGCACGCAATAATCTTCGCGCCATGAAAAAAGGAGATCGCGTTCTTTTTTATCATAGCGTTGTTAATCCAAGTGTTGTGGGTATTGCTGAAGTGGTGAAGACAGCCTATCCCGATCCAACTGCTAGCGAAGGAGATTGGAGCTGTGTTCTTCTTAAGCCATGCCATCCGCTAAAACGTCCTGTCACTCTTGCTGAAATTAAAGCCATACCAGCTCTTTCTGAAATAGCCTTGATCAAACAATCACGCCTAAGCGTCATGCCTGTAACTAAAAAAGAATTTGAAATCCTTCTTCATCAAGGAGAGACCAACTCTTTCTCTTTGCCTCGAAGCACCAAGGGAACACCTAGCAGCAGCAAAGCTCCTAAAAAATAAGCAAAAGCACTTATTGAAATAGTAAGACTCATACGATTGATAGCTGAATCATGAGCCCCTCCATAAGTAGCAATAGCACCGAGTAAAAGCGGCCCCAGAGCTCCTCCAAAATAGCCACAGGCAATAATGAATCCTGCAGCAGTCCCTCGTAAGCGGGGATCAATGTAGTCAAAAAGCGCTCCAAAAATTCCGGCATCATATCCGCTTTTGCAGATACCAAACAACATCATCATGGCAAAGAGGAAAACCAATGAATCTGCCTGCCCAATAAAAACAATCGCTAAGGCACCAATAAAGAGCGAAACAATTTGAACTGTCAAACGCCCATGCTTCATCTTTTGTGTGAGTTGATCACCGATCCATCCAGAGCAAGGAGCGCTCAAGACACTCATCAGTTGAATAAAAATCACGGCAAAGAATCCTGCCTGTGTGAGAGTCATATGAAATTTTTCGTAAAGAAACGTTGGCATCCAAGTGAGAAAAATCATGGCCACTATATTGACGCAGACAAAGCCAAGTGTTAGTAAAACAATTTCCTTTTTCTGTATTAAATAAAGAAAGGTTGTCCATAATAGACTTCTTTCAAAATTCATCTCTAATGCTTGCTGTGACACAAGGTTCTTCTTCGTCCGTTCCGGTTCTTTTAAAAAAAACAAGAGCACTATCGAAAGAATTACACCTAGTCCTCCAAAAAAATAGAATCCATAGCGCCAATTATAATGTTGTGCGATCCATGCTCCCAAGGAGCTTCCAACAATGGTTCCAAGATAAACACCCGATTGGTGAAAGGAAAGGGCTGTTGAACGATGATCATGATCATGGTAATCAGCAATCATCGAGTTTGAGGAAGGAAAATAACATGATTCACCTACTCCTTCCAACCCACGCACTAACAAGAACTGCCAAAAGGAGAAGCACCAGCCAGTTCCCATCGTAATGAGGCTCCAAAAGAAGCAACCTCCTAAGATTAATTTTTTTCTACTGCATCGATCGCTCAGAAATCCTGCAAAAAAAACAAGAGAAGCATAGACCCACATAAAAATGGAACCAATCATGCCGAGTTGAAATTTTGAAAATCCAAATTCTTTTTCTAGAGCTGGAAAAATACCAGAGAGAACCTGACGATCTGCATAATTGAGTAAACAAATCATCCAGAGCATCGCAACGACGGCCCAAGCGTAGCGAGAACTATATCTTGATTGGATCTTCATCATTTTATTGAAAAAAAATATCGTTTGCTTTTACGGAGTTGAAGCTGATTCGTTAAGCTTTTTTATAATATATATGGCGGAGGGGGTGTGATTCGAACC
>CAYYAN010000096.1:0-6533 GCA_964469825.1 uncultured Chthoniobacter sp.
AGCCCAGGCAAGTGCAAGTGTTTTTGATTTTTTTGAAGGGTCTTGATGGACAGCAATAGCTGTTGGAATGCTTTTCTTTGAAATGAAAGATTCGCGAACATTGGGTCCTGGTCCTCCTTTTGGAGAAACCATGATGACGTTGATTTCAGGGGGAAGTTTAATGAGTTTATAGTGCACTACAAAGCCATGGAGAAAAAGAAGAGTCATGCCTGGACGTAGATAAGGCTCTATCTCTTTTTTAAAAATTTCAGGAATTTTTAAATCAGGAAGTGCTAAGCAAATAAGATCTGCTTTTTGAATGGCTTCTGGAGTTGTCACTACGGTGAAGCCTTCTTTCTTTGCAGCGCTTCTGGTTTTGCTTTTTGGAGGGAGAGCGATCAAAACATCGATGCCGCTATCACGCAGGTTAAGAGCCTGAGCACGGCCTTGTGAACCGAAGCCAAGAATGGCATGTTGATAATTGTCAGTTAGCATGAAATTTTTCTTAATTTTTCAACAATGTTTGAAACAATCATAACAGCTTGATCAATTTCTTTTTCAGTGGTAAATCGTCCAAAGCTAAAGCGGAGAGTTGCACGTGCTTCTTCCAAGCTTCGCCCCATGGCTGTAAGAACATGAGAAGGTGTGCGTGATTGAGTGTTGCAGGCGGATCCAGCGGAGCAATAAAGATTTTTATCATCTAAAAGAAAAAGTGCAGCAGCAGCCTCAATACCATCAAAAGTTAAGCTGCTGGTGTTGGGGAGACGAGGAGTATTCATGCCATTACAATGGACTCCTTCTAGAGAACTGATCAACGCTGTTTCAAAGCGATCTCTTATTATTTTGAGGCGTGAGTATTCCGAAAGAAGTTGTTCTTGAGCTATCATAGCTGCATGGCCAAAGGCCACAATGCTAGCAATATTTTCTGTGCCGCCCCGACGGCTTTCTTCCTGAGAGCCTCTCAATAACGGGGTGTAAGAGGCATGACGATGAGTGTAGAGAGCTCCAATGCCTTTTGGTGCATAGATTTTGTGTCCAGAAAGAGAGAGGTAAGAAACTGGAATGGATTGAAGGTCGATTGGGATTTTTCCAGCAGCCTGAACAGCGTCTAGATGAAGAGGGATGTTTTTTGTTGCTGCGATAGCAGCGATTTGTTCAGCAGGAAAAATGATACCGGTTTCATTATTAGCCCAAAGCAGAGAGATGAGTGCTGTAGAAGCAGTGATCGATTTTTCTAACTCTTCAAGCGAGAGGTTTCCATTTTGATCGACCGGAAGGTAAGTGACTTTGTATCCGTGTGACTCATAGTGGCGACACAGTTCTAAGGTAGCGCTATGTTCCACCATCGAAGTGATAAGATGACGCTTTTCAGGAGAAGCCTCTAAAGCTGAATAAAAGGCCGTTGTAGTCGATTCAGTTGCACAACTCGTGAAGATTATTTCTGAAGGAGTAGCTCCGATGAGTTTTGCTACTTGTTCGCGGGCTTTTGTTAGAGCTCTTGCAGCATGGCGTCCTAAATCATAAAAACTAGAAGCATTTCCAAATTCTTGGTCGAGGAAAGGCATCATTGCCACACGTACAGAGGGATCGATGGGCGTGGTGGCATTGTAGTCGAAGTAGAGCATGGGGGAAGAGGAGAAGGGGTGAAGCGTTAAAATATTGAAGAGATTTTACAGTGCTGCCTCCTTCAACGTTTCAACGCTTTAACATTTCAATGTTGCTAACAGGACGCTCGCAATGATGAGGTTCTGGTGATATTGGAAAAGGTTTTTTAGGACGTTGATTACGATCATCATCATTGTTTCCAGTTGTTTTTTCATGTGGGTCAAAAAAATGATCAAAGGCTAGAAAGAAGGATTTTGCATGGCGTGCGAGAATAATATTGGCGAGAATGACTGGAATGAGAACCATCAAAAGGAGATAAAAAATCGGAGGATGGAATTTTAAGTCGAGGGTAAAGTAAAAAATGAGTCCAATAAGACTTCCCATACCATAGCTTCCAGCCCAAGTTGCTAATAAGAAATATCCAGGCTCTCGTTCGTAGGGGTAACCGCAGCGATGGCATCCATCAAGTGGAGTGAACCAATCGCGCAATGATCGTGTTTTTTTTAGAGAAGGAAAAATAGGAGTGATGCCACAGGTGGGGCAACGGAGCTTTAGCGAGCGTAGAAAATAAGTCCAAGCAGTACGAAAGCAATAAGGAGAGGAATTGTTATTCATAAAATTTAATGTGTCCACCTGCCATGAGGCATCAAGGTTGGATGCCATCCTGGTTCATCGCTGTTGGCATAGTTAGTTGGGCCAACGGCTCCAATCATCGGTTGATGAATAGCTTTTTTCCAAAGGCCACTCATGCTTTCACCGGTATGGCAACCCCAGCTCTTGATAAAAGCATGTGGGGCAAAAATAGAAGGATTAATTTGTTTTAATTCTGTTTCGTGCAGCCAAGTTTTTGATCCCGTATCAATTTGATTACTGTAATCAAACATAAAGCAGGCTCGATTGGAGTGGCCGAAATATTCGAAATCTGCAATCTTTTCTCGATCACGAGGGCGTCCGTAGTTGAGGTAGTTTAAAAACTCTTTTTGAGAATGAAAAAAAACGAGATGAGCCTTACATTTGTCTCGAACCGATTTAATATTGGCTAAAAGGTCTTGCTTTTCTTGTCGTTTACCACGCCTTTCATAGGCAGGTTCATAAACCATCCAGGTGATTTCATCTTGAGGTCCTGCTTTCTTACGTAGTTCTTCTAGTCGATTGCGGGCTCCTCGGACAAAATTGGCCCACCAATGATCGTGGGGAATCGGTTTATATTGTTCCCATTCAATCAGCGAAGGACCTCCGCTGACAACGATATATTCGCGTTGGAAGATAGGCTTAGAACCTCTTGGAGATTGCGCCATAGCGCTTGATGACCAGATTCCTAGAAAAATTCCTAAAACAAGATGGCAGATTCGCATGATGAAAGAATCATCATCTTAGAGTTTTAGAAGGTCTTCTCACAAGATTTTTGGTAAAAGTTTTTCTCGGGCGAGGCTTTTTAGGAGCAGTTGTTGAAGTTGCTTGCAATAAAGCCTGCAATTCTTCTTTTTTTAAATCACGATAGCGACCTAGGGCGAGACCATGGAGCTTGATAGGTCCAATGCGGACGCGGATGAGACGTTTGACCTTAAAACCTAAGATGCCAAGCATGACACGGATCTGCCGTTTTAAGCCTTGATGCAGCACCAGCTTAATGCGGTAAGGGCTGAGCTGTTTGACGGATTCTACACAAGCCATTGTTTCTTCCATCCAAATTCCCTTTTTAAGTGCAGCGCCTGCTTTTGCTGTGAAAGGTTGGTCGAGAGTAACCTCGTATTCTTTTTCAATGCCGCGTTAAGGATGGAGTAAATTTTGTGCGAAGATTCCATCATTGGTCAGGAGCAAAAGTCCTTCACTTTCCTTATCGAGGCGGCCTACGTGAAAAAGGTGGGAGGCATCTGTGGGAAGAAGATCAAAGATAGTTCTTGCTGCATGGCGATCAGAACGCGTTGAGACGTAGCCGGGAGGTTTGTGTAAAAGTAAGTAGCGATGACGTGCTTGATGAATCTGGCGTCCATTAACTCGGACATCGTCTTCGGGTGTCACGCGGGTTGCCAAATTGCGACAGACGCTTCCATTGATGGAGACACGTCCCTCTAAAATATCTTCTTCACAAGATCGCCGCGAGCCAAGGCCTGCAGAGGCTAGGAAGCGGTTGATGCGAATGCTATGGTCATTCATAAAATTAAGCTAACAAGAAAAGAAATCTGTGCAAGATTTGAATAGTGACATTGTTTTGGTAGTAAGTTACTTTTTTCTTATGACTGATCCTTATCTCAATCTTTTAGAAATGCTCAGGTCACATTATCAGTTGCCTGCTTTTCCAGATCCGCTGCCATCAACCCAGTTTCATTTGAAATTGGAAAATGGATTGACGATTACTATCGATTGGCATCCTGAAACCGAGATGGTGGAACTTTTTTCAACGGTTGGAACATATCCTTCGGAGCTCGAAGCTCAAGTGATGAAAGTCATGATGCAGGCTAACTATCTCAGGGAAGTCACTGCCGGCGGGACGTTTAGCGCACGGCTTGATAAAAAAGAAATTTACCTTGCCTATGAATCTCCGATCGTCGCTTTTGTGGAGGGGCGTGAGGAGGATTTTGTGGAGCTCATTGGAAAATTTGGAGCTGTAGCTTCAGATTGGAAAAATTTATTGCAAGAGATTTCAGAGGGAGGAGCAACAACTCCAACAAAGCAGGTCGCTAAAAATTCTTAAATTCTTTTTATTGGAGAAAAAATTGATGGAGATCAATAGCGCAACAACTTCTAGCATCCCCACCGAGTTGGTAAAAATTTCGAAGGGGTCTGAAGATTACAATTTAGCTGATTTATGTGGACTGGCTGGTCATTTTCAAATTACGGGAAGTACTTATCATAAAGAAAATGAGAGTTACTATAGAGTTCATGCTAATGCGATTCATCATGATTTAGAAAATAAACCTAACAATGTGGTACGTGCTATTCGAGTTGTAGTACGCGATCAAGCACAGAGAGATGCTTATCGTGATGGTATTAGGAATGTGCGATTGCTCCTTCTAAAAAAATATGATCAGAATGCCGTTGATCGATTTGATAAATATTTTTCTTATCGAATGTGGGCTGGAAAGCCCCTTACTGTGCGGGCGTTAAACTCTTTTATTGCGGATGAGGATAATCTACGTCAGGGGACAGTGAACATAAGTACCATAAAAACAAGTGAAAGCACTTTAGAATGTCTTCAGAAGGACCTTCAGCCTGCCGTTCAAGGAGAGAATGAAATTATAGGAGGAAGCAAGAAGCCTGAAAAAATGAAGAAATATAGTTTTTGTTTTCTTCCTATAAAAAATTCTTGGTTCATGAGTGCAGCAGATGCTGTAGATGAGAAAAAAGGACGTGAGGCTGGTGTTGCGGAAGCAAAGAGAGCAATATTGGAATTGATTCCAAATAAGACGACACAACAACATGTCGAACATCTTTTTAATGCTCACTTCGCAGCAAAAATCGACAAGAAGGAACCCTTAACCGTAAGAGAGCTCTCTGCTTTTATTGATGATGCGATTAAAATGAGAGATAACGAAAATAAAATTTTGGGTGGACTCTATAGTGCTGCTACCACTGCTCAACAAAATGGACAAGATGTCAAGAAGGCCCTTTGTAGCTGTTTGAAAGATGCTTATCCTGCGGCAGGCATTGCTGCTGGAGCTGCTGTTGTTGCGAATGCAGAAGCTGGTGTGAATGATCCGATCACAGCTTTGGCAAAAGGAATTGTTGCTGGAAGTTTAGTGACTACAGAAAATGATACTGAAAGAATTTTGACAGCCGTTGCTGAGCATTTTGTTGCAAGTCCAGCTGCAGCTTCGCAGGGTTCTATTACGAGTTCTGTGCTCAAATTTTTTACTTTTGGAATTTATTAACCTTAATGATTTAACGCTTCAATTTTTTTCCTATGCGCATTCTCTCCGGCATTCAACCTAGTGGTACGCTTCATCTCGGAAATTATTTTGGCATGATGTTGCCTTCAATCGAGCTACAAGATCAGGGAGAAGCTTTTTATTTTATTGCGGACTATCATGCGTTAACGACGTTGAGGGATCCTGACCTCTTGCGAAAAAATGTTCGAGAGGTCGCAACTGACTTTCTTGCAGCGGGGCTCAATCCCAAAAGATGTTGTTTTTTCCGGCAGAGTGATATTCGAGGAGTAGCAGAGCTCTCTTGGATCTTAACAACGGTAGCTCCTATGGGCCTCATGGAGCGATGTCATTCTTACAAAGATAAAATTGCAAAGGGACTCACTGCTTCAGTGGGACTTTTTTCCTATCCGATCTTGATGGCAGCCGATATTTTGATTTATGAGAGTGACATTGTTCCCGTCGGACAAGATCAAAAACAACATGTCGAAGTCGCTCGTGATTTGGCCGTGAAGATGAATGAGAAGTATGGTCTGCTTTTTAAATTGCCAGAGCCGAAAATTAAACAGGAGACGGCAACCATGCCAGGTCTTGATGGAGCGAAAATGAGTAAGAGTTATGGAAATACGATTCCACTTTTTTTAGAGGAAGCAGAATTGCGCAAAAAGGTGATGTCGATTAAAACGGACTCGACTTCTGTTGAAGCGCCAAAGCCCATAGAGAACTCAGTGATTTTAGAACTCTATCGCCATGTTGCTTCGGCTGCTGATTACGAGGCCATGAAAACCTCATTCCAGGTAGGTGGCAACGGATATGGTGTTTATAAAAAGCAGCTCTTTGAAAAAATTTGGGAATATCTCGCTCCCTTAAGAGTGAGGCGTGAAGAGCTTCTTCGCGATCCTGGCTATGTCGATACTGTTTTAAGAGAAGGGGCTGAAAAAGCGAATGTGATCGCGGATCACGTGTTGGAACGGGTGCGTAAGGCCGTTGGGCTGAGATAGCTCTTTTTGGAAACGTAAAAACTACGTTTGGTTGCGGGGGTAGGATTTGAACCTACGACCTTCAGGTTATGAGCCTGACGAG
>CAYYAN010000097.1:0-4010 GCA_964469825.1 uncultured Chthoniobacter sp.
CTTTTTGCGATGCTAATGGAAACTCCTTGGGATCTATTTTTGAAAGATATGATGGTCGTGGAAATTTATTAGAACAAACGGATCTTGCAGGTTATCAATGGTGTTACAGTTACGATGGGTTAGAGCGTATTAAAACAGAGCAAGGTCCACCTACTTGTGCTAACACAGCTCAACAAAGAGTCACGCATATCTACGATTTGAATGAGACATCAACCATTAATGAAATTGGAGAGCGAACCACTCAATTCTTTGATGCTTTAGGTCGTCTCATTTTAACAACTATTTTTAATAAAGATGGAACGATGGCAAAGAATATTCGCCATGAATATGCTGCCAATCATCAAAGTTTCATGACAACAACGGGCACTGGTGAGCATGCTATTACAACAACAACCTTTGTTGATGAAGAAGGTCGTCCACTGATGATCAAACATGCTGATGGAACATCTCAAAAATGGAGCTATGACCTTAATGGTAATATGACTTTTTTTACGGACGAAGAAGGAAATAAGACAGCTTATGTATATGATGCATTTGACCATTTGGCTTCTAAAATGAGGCCTGATGGAACAGTTATCAAATACAGCTATAATGAGCTTGGAGAGCTGCTCACACGATCGATGCCGCAGGGTCTTATAGAACAAAATAGTTATGATGTTACAGGAAAAAAGAGGTCTTCTTCGCTTATTGGATCAGATGGATCGATTACGCGTCAATATACCTACGATTATGATCAAGGTCTTCTCTGTTCTGTGAACGATCCTCGTGGAGGAAAAATAGAGATCGAGTATGATGTTTGGAATCATCCTACAAAAGTGAGTTCTACTGGTTTTATTCTTCCTGAACAAAATCAAATCACCACTTATGCTTATGACATAAGAGGTCTGATAACAGGAATTGCTCAACAATACAGCGATCCTTCCACAGGTTCATCAACACTTGTCTCTAGATCCTACGATGCCTATGGTCAGCTTATTTCAGAAACAACATCCTTGAATGAAATGAATATTGCAGCTTGGAGTCAAACATGGAATGGAGCCGGGAGAAGAGTCTCCTTAAATTGGACATTAGATCATCAGGGTAAAGGAGCTCAGTATGATTTTTCTTATAACGCTCTTGGCTTGATAACTGAAGCTCACAATGCCTCAGGATCTTGTTCTTACACGTATGGTGACCATGGCTTATTGTTAAGTGAAATCACTCCTGCTGGCGTAAAGAGTCTTCAGCGTGACCAACAAGGACGCATCATTCATCAAACATTTCCTGATCAATCGCAAGAGAGTATTGTTTGGAAAAGCGATGGAAAAATCAAAAGTTATAGCAGTGTTGGGAGTGCGGCGAATGAAACACGAAATTATGAATACGATTTCTTGGGGCATTTAATGCAAGAACCCTACACCTTAGCAGAAAGCAGCGATCCAAGCACCTTATCGGTTGGGACGCATACGGCAACTTACGCTTTTGATCAGCTTGGTGTCAGAATCAAACAAGAAGTGACTCCAGAAATTCAAAATAACATTGTTGAAAAAAATAGCTTTTCACAAGTTATCAGAGATGATTTAAATAACGGCGTGAACAAAACCTATTCCTGGAATAGTTTTTATGATGCAGTAGGTGCTGTGACAGCCCGCAGTATTGAGGAAGGAATTAATCAAGACCTTACATGGGATGGTATCGGGCGACTCGTAGGAGTCCATCAACGTAATAAAAACGATCAAGGTTACAATTGGAAGACAACATATGATGGACTTGGGAGACGCTTACAGACAAGTTATTGTGATGCCAGAGGAAATCAAACAACATCGGGAGCACTGACTATTCAGTATTATTACGATCCCGAAGTGGAATTTTTAGAATTGGGACACGACTATTTTGGTCGCACTTGGAATCTCTATGGGCCAGATCGCAGCGGCTTTTATGGCGGTGCTCAAGGCATTGGTGGTTTAGTATCAACGACTGCTGAAAATCATGATGAAGTGCATGGAGTCGTAAACAACTTTTTTGGAGATAGCATTGGAATCACAACTGGTGGGGTTTTTCAACCATGGGGAAATGTTCTTGGTGGCTATGGTGCCATGCCTGGATCAAGTGTGAATCCGGATCTCGTGCCTCAATGGCGCGACCATTACCTCGACTGGACCGGCTTTTACTATATGGGAATACGCTACTATGAGCCCAAGAGTGGAAGATTTCTTTCACCTGATTCACTCGGCCACTCATCGAGCTTAAGTTTGTACGACTACTGTGACGGCGATCCTGTTAATGGCTTGGATCCTGATGGGAGATGTGTGGAGTATGAATATTTAGGCTTGAATGAAACAGGTCGGGAAAATTTTGACTACATGTTAGACAAAGCATTTCATGCACCCAGTATTCAAGATGGAGTTCATGCTTTGGGAGGAGTTGCATTAGGATTTGCAGATTTAAATATTTTTTATTCGTTTGGGTCAACACCACAAGGAGCTGTGAATTTTGTGGGGAATGGGGCTAATATGAATGACAGGAAAATATCAGAAATGACTCAACTGTCTGGAGAATATTTAAGACTTTCTAATTCAAAAGATGGGTTAATTGGAATTAAAAATCCAACACATGGTCTATTTTTTGATTTAATAAGATGTGTTGGTCAAAATTTGAGAGCGACAGATATTACTTCTTTAAAAGCAGCTGATGCTTTAAATGCTGCTGGGCCAGGTAAAATCAATACAGTGATGTTTAGCAATGCAACCGCACTTTTTGGAGGAGCAATGCCTTTTGTAAGGCCTCAAGTGCGAGCTCGTATCAACTTTCAAGGATTCGGTGGACAATGGAATATTAACCAAAATGTTTACGGACTTAAGAGAGTTAATAATATAAGGCATTCTTTAGATCTAGTTCCGTTACTAACTCCGTGGAACTGGTTCCAATTATATGATGTAATCGAGAAAGGAGACTCCTTTGATTGGAAGGAACCTTTAAAATTCCACAATTTTAAAAATATTTATGCCCCCCAAATTACCCCGATTCAATAATGCTGTTCAAAAATTATATGATCAATTTTTCTTAATAATATTTTTTCTAATTCTCTTGGTCGGGTGTGAAAAAAAAATTGATCTTAGTTCGACAGAACCGTACGCCAAGGCGATTGGAAAATCTTTTGTACTTCAGCAAGACTATTATATTTTCCGGTTCAATGATTCAAATGAATTGATCGTAGGCAATCAGTTTGGTTTTCCTAAGGAGGTTAGCCCAAAATATATTGGCTGTAAATTTCGTGAAGCAACTCTTATTGGAATAGCAAAAAAAAGTTCTATTATAAAAATTAAAAATATTGTTGAAGAAAATGTAACTTTAGCGGGAACTTTTGATTATTTCTATGTTTCACTGCAAGGTAGCACGGAATTTAACAAACTAGATGCTTTTGATTTAGTTAATATAATAAACAACCCTCCCATCACCAAAACCTGGTCTGATCCACCCATCTTTGATCCCAAGGCTGCTTTGCCTCTTCCATCCGATGGAATTTGGTGGAAATAACCTTTTGGGGTCACTTTTGGGGTCAGCCTGACCCCACTTGTGACCCCACTTGCTACTTGTAGAGCGATGCCAAAAAAAGCGAGCCACTGTTGGTCGATCTGAAAAAACCAAAAAACAGATCGCAGTGACTCGCTAAAATTTATTAAACTGTAAAGTTGATAATGTATTCGTAAGATTAGACTCTTTAAATTGTAAAACGTTCAAATTATTTTTATGAGCTCATCACAAAAACCACTTGGAGATATTGGTCTCATCGGCCTTGCTGTCATGGGACAAAACTTGGTTCTCAATATGAATGATCATGGCTATACGGTTGTTGTCTATAATCGGACAACAGAAAAGGTAGATCATTTTTTGACTCACGAAGCGAAGGGGACAAAAGTGCTAGGGGCACATTCCATCAAAGAATTAGTGGGGCAGTTAAAACGTCCTCGCCGTGTCATGATGCTCGTGAAAGCAGGTCAGCCAGTTGATGATTTTATTGAGCAGTTAGT
>CAYYAN010000097.1:4020-4227 GCA_964469825.1 uncultured Chthoniobacter sp.
ATAGACGGTGGTAATTCTCTTTTTGAGGATACGACGCGTCGACAACACTATTTAGAAAGTAAGGGATTGCTCTTTATTGGGACTGGAGTTTCTGGTGGTGAAGAGGGGGCACGTCATGGGCCAAGCATGATGCCAGGTGGCTCTCCAGCTGCATGGCCTTATGTGAAAGAAATTTTTCAAAGCATTTCAGCAAAAGTGGCTGACGGC
>CAYYAN010000097.1:4237-6245 GCA_964469825.1 uncultured Chthoniobacter sp.
GAGGAAGTTGGACCTCTCTCACAATCCGCTGCTCATGACTCGACGCAGCTACTTGCATCAGCAATAGAGGGTGGGAAGAGATCTGTTCCCTGTTGTGATTGGGTTGGTGAAGAAGGTTCCGGTCACTATGTGAAAATGGTGCATAATGGAATTGAATATGGAGATATGCAACTGATTGGAGAAGCCTTTCACCTCTTGAAATCAGGGCTCGGCCTTTCAGAAAAAGAAATATGCACGGTTTTTTCAACTTGGAATGAAGGAGTGCTCGATAGTTATTTGATTGAAATTACGCGCGACATTTTGGCTGTTGAAGAAGATGGAGCTGCTTTAGTTGCTAAAATTCTCGATGCAGCCGGACAAAAAGGAACAGGAAAGTGGACCGTTACCAACTCTCTGGATCTCGGAATGCCAACGACATTGATTGCGGAAGCTGTTTTTGCTCGCTGTGTCTCTTCCATGAAAGAAGAACGCGTTGCAGCCTCCAAGAAATTAAAAGGTCCCAAGGCGCTGATACGAAAGGCAAAAAATACCAATAAAAGACAGCTGCTCATCAAGGAGATTCGTGACGCTCTTTATGCTTCAAAAATCATTAGTTACGCACAGGGATACATGTTACTTTGTGCTGCTGGCCGCAAATATGGATGGAATCTTAATCTGGGAGGGATTGCCCTCATGTGGCGTGGTGGTTGTATCATTCGATCTCGTTTTTTAGGAAAAATTAAAGAAGCTTTTGATAAAAATCCGAAACTCTCCAACCTTCTTCTAGATGATTATTTTCGAAAAGAAATTGATCGTGCACAAAAGGGGTGGCGGCATGTTGTTTCTCTTGCTGCAAAGCATGGAATTCCCGTTCCTGCTTTTAGTACAGCACTTGCGTTCTACGATAGTTATCGCACAGCAGTTTTGCCTGCTAATCTTCTCCAAGCACAGCGAGATTACTTTGGAGCTCATACCTATGAACGAGTCGACAAACCACGCGGAGAATTTTTTCACACTAACTGGACGGGTAAGGGTGGGACAACTTCTTCCACGAGTTATTCTGTGTAATGCAAAATTTTTAAAATAACAGGATAGCTCAGTTTGATTTTGCTATTATCGTTGTTAGGATCGATGCAATCATGAGCAATGTTTAATGATGCTGGAAATTCGTATTCGGAAACTTTACCCGGATTTTGAGTCATCCATTGTTGAGTCGTCTGTTTCGTGAGCTGGTTGTTAACAACAACATCTGCATCAGAAAAGAGGATATCGAGTTCTTTTACTAAGAGAGAGCCTTTAAAAGACCGGACGGAACGTGATAGTTGTAATGTTTTTGCTAAGCATTGACTCCCATAGCCTGGATAAGCATAACGGAGTTTTTTGGAATCATTTTTTTTCCAAATATAAAAGTTGGGTAAGTAGATCAAAAATGCTGTGGCAATATCAAGGGCAGGAGGTGGCCATCCGTAAGCTCCAAAAAAAGGTGCAATGAGTAAAACTTGGTCGATTCCTTCATGATGTTCTGCCATCCAAGCGGCACCCAGAGTTCCTGCAGAGAGGCCAATAATCGTTATCTTTTTTCCTAGTCCCGTTGCTATATCAACGCTTTCAGCAGCTTGATTTATCAGGTCTTGTCCAGATTGTTGGTTTTGTTCTTTGTTAAAAATGTTGGCATATCCTGCATCATGTGCTCGCAAAATAACAACATTAGATCCATGTTCAAAAAGTATTTTTCCAAAAGAAGCAAATTGTTCGGGACAAGAACTCAATCCATGGAGCAAGACAAAGACGCGTTCTGTTTTTGTTTTGTGAACCATTAACCGAGAATGTCCTTCGGGACTCAAAGAGAGTGTTGCCTCATGTTGTTGAATAGAAGAAAATTTTTGCAAAGCCTCTTCGTAGGAGCCTGCAGAATGTGGTGTTGAGGTAAATATTGGGACGCGTAAAACAAACCAGAACAATCCGATAAACAAGAGCAACAGGAAGGAGAGGTAAATTTTTTTTAGCATCATTCACCAAGCATCTTGTA
>CAYYAN010000097.1:6255-6520 GCA_964469825.1 uncultured Chthoniobacter sp.
TCGTCTCCTTCATGAATTTCAAGAGAACGGAGTGCAATTTCTAGAGCGCTTCTTAGAATCAATTTTGTAGCCACTCTGATGGTATTATCAGGTATAATTCGTGGCAAGAGTACGCCTTTTAAATCAACAAACAGGTCAAGACTGGCTAATGTTTTGTCACCATGAGGAACTGCCTGGAGACGTCCCTTGATCTTATTAAGATTGTCCGTTGCTTGAGTATTTTCAAAAGAGACTTCCTCTCTATTATTTTCATCAGAACGACATG
>CAYYAN010000098.1:0-6488 GCA_964469825.1 uncultured Chthoniobacter sp.
ATTTTTATACTCAAGCAGCAGATCGCTGGAAACAAACTGCAGCTGCATTTATAGCAAGTAAATTAGAAGAAGGAGCCTATTTGCACAATTCAGCAGCTGTTGTTAATCAAGCAGCCAGAGAAGCTCAACAGCTTCAACCGCGAAAACAAGTCATTGATTTTTATATCCAAGCGGAACATTGCTGGAAGCAAGCTGCGGCTGCACAAACAGCAGGTAATTCCAAAATAGCAGCCTGTTTGCACAATTCAGCAGCTGATCTTAATCAAGCAGCGAGAGAAGCTCAACAACTTCAAGCACGAAAACAAGCGATCGAGTTGTTTGCTCAATCGGCGGATTGCTATAAACAAGCTGCAGCAGCAAGAGAAGAGGCATTTGATTTAAAACGAGGAGCCTGGAATGGCGCTTTGTCTTGGAATTTTTATACCCTAGGCAAACAAATTGACCAAATGGTACTCTATCTCAACGATTCAGCTTTATTTTTTTGTAAAGCAGCCAAAGAAGCTCAAGAGCTGCAACCACGGAAGCAGGTGATTGAGTTGTTTACGCAAGTGGCAGATCGCTTTAACCAAGCTGCAACTACATCCCCAACAAGTGATCCAACAAAAGCATTTAATCTCAGCCATTCAGCTTTGGCTCTTTATGAAGTAGTTAAAGAAGCTCAACAGTCTGAACCACGAGAGCAAGTAATCGAATTGTTTACTAAATCGGCAGATCGCTTTAACGAAGCTGCGACTGCATGTGGAGAAGGCTATTTTAAAAAAGCACGCTATCTCTGCAATTCAGCTAATGCTCTTTCTGAAGCGGCTATATTAATTCAACAGAATCAACCAGAACAAGCTATTGAGATCCAGTTAAACAAAGCAGCAGAAGAATATGAAAGAGCAAGCAATTCTTTTTCTTGTACGATTAGTTAGAGTCTTTTTCAAATTCGTGCATTATCCTAAAAACGGGAATGAAAATAAAAAATTTTACGCAATAGTATCTGTTCTAAAGTCGAGCCTTTCTAATGCCTCACTAACCGTGTAGGTTAGCAACGGCCTTACAACAACCAGTTTTAAATCAGACTCCTTACACAAACTTTCTCATTTTCATTCCCTTTTTTAGGATTATGCAATTTCTTTGACCACATCAAGAATCATAGCAAAGAGAGCCATGCGAATAGGAACACCATTGGCGGCTTGTCTAAAAATAGCAAGTGCAGGATGATCGTTGAGATCAGGATCAATTTCATTAGCACGATGATCGCGTGGTAACGGATGTAGTAAAAGCGTTTCTGAAGAGCAATACTGTTCGTAAATTTTGCGGTTGAGGCTGTAGTGGCCACGATAAATTTGTGCCTCTTCCTGCGATGGGAAGCGCTCTTCTTGAAGGCGAGTCATGTACACAACATCAACATTAGCAATACCCGCTTTAAAATCTTCTGTTTGATGAATGTGATGGCCTCGTTTCAAGGCATGCTCAACAATCGCAGGCGGCATACGTAATGGTTCTGGAGCAATCCAAGTGAAATGAATATGTTGAAAAAGCGAAAGTAATTTTGTCAATGAATGAACCGTGCGTCCATGTTTGAGATCACCTACCATGGCAATTGAAAGACCATCGAGTTGAGAGATATTGCGGTCTTGTTCTTTCATGATTGTATAAAGATCAAGTAAGGCTTGGGTTGGATGTTCTCCTGTCCCATCTCCTCCGTTGATAAGGGGCCGATCTGTGGCATTCGCAAAATCTTGAACAGCCCCTTGAGTGGGATGGCGCACCACAAAAAGGTCGACATAATTGCCCATAATACGGCTTGTATCATAGAGCGATTCTCCTTTGACTAACGAAGAAGATTCCATATCAGTCATTTCAACAACCGCTCCGCCAAGTCGATGAAATGCTGTTGCAAAGCTCATGCGTGTGCGAGTGCTTGGTTCAAAAAAAATATTTCCTAACACGGCACCCTCCAGTGCGCGGGTAATTTTTTTTCGCTGAGCATAAACTTCCATCATGGAGGCAACGGAAAAAATTTCAGCAATATCAACTTTTTCAAATTGATCGATGGATAAAATATTGGCGTTTTTGAAGATCATGAATGAAACATCTGGGCTAGAGTTTTTTCTTTAGAAAAACCAAAAATAAGATAAGGAATGATGGCTTATATGTAGAGTTTTTTATTTTTAAACCTGATTGGAATTTACTATGAAATGTAATGATTACATTTTAATTCCAGTAAATTTTCTATAATCTCTACCCTGTAATCTACAACCTTCTTCTGTGACTCATCTCGATCAGCTCGAATCTCAAAGCATTTATCTTTTGCGAGAGGCGTATCATCTCTTTCCGCGTCTTTGCTTGCTTTGGAGCATGGGAAAAGATTCGAATGTGTTGCTTTGGCTGACAAAAAAAGCCTTTGTTGGTCACGTTCCCTACCCTTTGCTTCATATCGATACAACGTATGAATTTCCTGAGATGCTTGAGTTTCGAACTTGGGCTCAAGATTTTTATCAATTTGAGTTGCTCGTAAAAATTAATGAAGAGGCAAGAAAAGGTCGAGGATCTTACTTGGAGCCGATTGGTTATGAAAGCCATGATCCGATGACTGTGACTCATGAACTCAAGACTGTCGCACTGCAACAATTTATGAGCGAACAAAATTTTGACGCTCTGATCACAGGTATTCGACGTGATGAAGATGCGACGCGTGCTAAAGAACGGTATTTTTCGCCACGGAAAAATAATTTTCAGTGGGATTATAAAAATCAGCCTCCTGAATTTTGGAATCAGTGGGTGAATCTTAATAAAGAACCAGGAGAGCATGTTCGCGTTCAGCCATTGCTAGATTGGACTGAGGTTGATATTTGGCGTTACATTGAACGAGAAAAAATTCCTATTCCTGCTATGTATTTTGCTCGCGATGGGAAACGTTATCGTTCGCTTGGTTGTTGGCCTATTACAAAGCCGATTGAGAGCACAGCGGTAACAATCGATGCCATTATTGAAGAACTGCTTCAAACAAAAACTTCTGAGCGAGCTGGTCGCGCTCAGGACCATCAAGAACGGTATGCAATGCAAAAATTGCGAGCAAAGGGATTTCTTTAAGAAAAGCTGAAGATTAAAGATTTTGCTCATGAATTATTCAGATATTGATTTCAGAATCACTATGTCATTCTATACCATTCGCGTTTGATTTTAAGGTTTTCTTACTTGCCCCATCAGCCTTTGCGGCTTTCTCGTCACGAGAGTGATGAAATATCCGGGCTAAAGAAAAACATTTCAGCGTGAAAACCTAAAACTCGCTATTTTAAAAATAAATGTCTTCAAAAACTCCTTTAGCCTTCAGTCTTTCTCCTTCTTCCTTTTCTTCGCCTCCTCTTCACGTCATCACGGTTGGTCATGTTGACCATGGTAAATCAACGTTACTGGGACGTCTTCTCTACGACACCGATTCACTTTCTGATCAACAGAAACAAGCATTGCAGGCAGCCGCTGCGCGGCAGTTGAAGTTGCCAGTTAAAGTTGAAAGTATCGACTTTGATGATGATGTATTCTTCACTTCAACTGCCAACTTCAATTCCTGCGAAGCAGGCATAGAATGGGCATTTCTCCTTGATGCCTTTCTCGAAGAACAAAAACAAAACATTACGATTGATACGACACAGTTAGTGTTTCGAACTCCTCTGCGAAGTTATGTGATGATTGATGCTCCCGGTCATGAAGAATTTCTCAAAAACATGATTGCCGGAGCTACCCGTGCTGATGCGGCTCTCCTTCTCATTGATGTTGTTGATGGAATTCAAGCTCAGACGCAGAAACATCTTGAATTATTAAACTTGATGAGAATTAACCAAGTGGTTGTCGTTTTAAATAAAATGGATTTGATTGATCGTGAAGAATCTTTTTTTGCGACAAGGGTGCAGGAGATTAGAACATTATTTCAACAAGAGGGTTTATTATTGCAAGAGATAATTCCAATCGTTGCTCGCACAGGAGAAAATCTTGTCGCTCGTAGTCAAAAGATGTCTTGGTATCAAGGTTCAACAGTGCTAGAGGCTTTAGAAAAAATGAAATCAATTCCAGCGCTTGAAGCAGGTCCGTTGAGATTGATGGTGCAAGATGTTTACCGATTTGATGAAAAAAGATTAATCGTTGGTCGCATTGAATCAGGAAGGTTGCAGGTGGGAGAAGAAATTGTTTTTTGGCCTGGTCGAAAAACAACTCGTGTGCGCTCGCTTGAAAAATGGGGCTCGCCTGAGCAGCCGCAAAGTGCTGTAGCAAGAGAGTCTGTTGCTATTACGTTAGAAGAACCTCTTTTTGTAGAGAGAGGAGACATTGGATGTGACAAAGATCATCCTCCTTTAGAGAGGCGTGAAATGAACGCTCAGATTTTTTGGCTCGATGCAGAGCCTCTCTCTTTAAATCAGTCTGTTACAATTCAACTTGGAACGCAGCGTGAATTAGCAAGGGTGGTTGATGTCATTGATTCAAAAACTAATTCTATCATGCAGCATGAAATTGCTCGTGTAAAAATTCACCTTTCTCGTCCGTTGATTTATGATTGTTACGAAAAAATTGGAGCGATGGGTCGTTTTGTTATCATTGCTCACGAGCGCATGGCTGGTGGTGGAGTTATTCAATCAGGCTGCCACGTAGCGGCCTCTCCTCGAAAGCGGGTATCCAGCGAACAACCTGTTAATTACAGGCGAAAACAATTTGGGCATCGAGGAGCAGTGTTCTGGTTAACGGGACTATCAGGAGCAGGAAAATCAACTATTGCACGAGGACTAGAAACGTTGTTGCAAGAGCGAGGTTTTGCAACAACGATTCTTGATGGAGATAATTTGCGGCAAGGATTGTGTGCGGACCTTGGATTTTCACTAGAAGATCGTTCCGAAAATATTCGGCGTACTGGTGAGGTTGCTAAACTTTTTTCAGAAGCGGGACTAATTGTTATTTGTGCTTTGATTTCTCCTTTGCATGCTGATCGAGAGCGAGTCAAGGTATCATGCCTGCGAAATGGAATTATTTTTAAAGAAATTTTTGTGGATGCACCACTTGAAATTTGTGAAGAGCGTGATCCTCGTGGTCTCTATCAAAAAGCGCGTCGTGGAGACATTGAACATTTTACGGGTATTACTTCTCCCTATGAGATTCCGATGGCTGCTGATGCGCATCTTTTGACCACAGGTTCTTCATCTGAAGAAACGATCAATCAACTTTATGAAATGGTTGTTGATTGGATGGAGCAAGAAGGTTCTTTCCAAACATAACGTCGGAGAAGAACCAATAATGAGGCTGTAAGAGGTACCGCTAAAATAGCGCCTAAGAGTCCTCCTAAAACAATACTCCATGTGAAAACAGAGAGAATAATCGTGAGGGGATGGAGCCCAACAGAATGACCTACAATGCGAGGGGATACAAAAATTCCATCAATGTTATTTGCGATAAGAAAAATAAAAGTGACAAGAAGAGGATGCCACCAATCTCCAAATTGAGCAGCGGCAATGAGCACAGCAGGAATCCAACAGATGATGATTCCTGCATAAGGAATGAGGCCTAAGATGCCAACCATAATTCCTAAGAGCAGTGCGAAATCAAGATGCACAAAAATCATGAGGGCTGTAGCAATCATTGCTCCGTCGACGAGGCTGACGAGGAGTTGTCCTCGGAAAAAATAGATAATGATATTGTTAATTTCAAGAAGGAGGGAGGTGATTTCATTTTTTAGTAGCGAAGAGGGAAGTGGAAGATAGTTGCTCCATGAAGCTTCAATAGCAGGTCCCTCGAGCAAGAAAAAAAAGAGGACAATCGGAACAAGAATGAGGCTAGCCAATGTTCCAAAAATTCCAAAAACACCACCGATACTATTTTTCAAAAAATGGCCTAAGGCATTAACCATGGCGGGAATTTTTTGCTGAACCCATTGAATTCCTTCCGCAATTAGACTGGCAGCATAGTCGTGGACATTGTTAGGTTGAGTTTCGTTGTGATGTTGAGATGATTCTAAAAAATTAGTAATAAAATCGGAACTCGTCGTGATCAAGTTTTGGACGTGTTGCGTATAAGTGGGAAGATTTTTAACAAGCGTATTTGTCTGACGTTGCAATGTTGGGCCAATCCAGCAGGCAAGACCTATGACACAAAAAAGAAAGATGGCAAAGACTGTGATAACACTCCAAGTACGACGAAAGCCGCGCTGACAAAGCCAAGTAACAACAGGGTTGAGGAGGTATGTGAGAATCGTTGCTAAAGCAACTGGAATCAAGATTGGCTGCAGGAGGGCGATTCCTTTGATGATAATCCAACTGGCAAGAGCGACGATGCAAACAATGCTTCCAAGAGCAATGACCGTAAGGGCATTCCAGCAAACTTTGCGTTGAAAAGATGTTGGTGACTCAAAATTCATGTGATCCAAAGATGAAGCTGAGAACTCTAAAGTAAAAGAAAAAATTTGTTTAACCCGGATATTTCATCACTCTCGCGACGAGAAAGCCGCGAAGGCTGATGGG
>CAYYAN010000099.1:0-257 GCA_964469825.1 uncultured Chthoniobacter sp.
AGAAGTTGTTCCAGTGGGAGTGATGCGTTGTGAAAGAAGCCCATTGTTGGCATAGGTGTAGGAATAAGTTCCAGAGGCATTTTGAGAGCTGATCATCTCGCCAAGACTATTGTAGGAAAATGCATACTGCGCTGCTGCGCTTTGCTGATCTAAGTTCCAGCTAAGTGCTGTTCTTCTTCCTGCTGCGTCCCATGTTTGAGTCCAAGAGGAGAGAGAGCTTCCATTGAGCGAGGTTGTTTCTGATGTCAATTGTCCAT
>CAYYAN010000099.1:267-6478 GCA_964469825.1 uncultured Chthoniobacter sp.
AGGATCTGGAACCGTGGGTAGATGTTCATGTGGAGGAATCATTGGCTTGTTGTGCTACCGAAGTAAGAAGTCCTTGTGAGTCGTGAGTGTACGTTGTCGTTTGATTTTGTTCAGGAGTGCTAGAACCGCTTGAAATGATCTTTGTAGGGCGCATCCAATCATCATAATCAATGGACGTTGTAAATCCTCGCGGGTCTTGAACTGAAGTAAGAAGGCCGCTGGTGTAGCCATAGGAATAGTTGCGTGTTGTTGCTCCATCAGACCCCATGAGAGAGGAAGAAGTCTTTTGACCTGCCATGTTGTAGCTATTTTTTTCAGTGATTTGTTCTGGCAAGGAGCGCGTAAGCAGGTTGCCAAGTGGGTCGTAGCTGTATTGAATGGAAGTTCCATCGGGATAGATTGTTTGCGACGCTAAATGATTAAGAACATCGTAGGTGTAAACTGAACCAATTCCTTCTTCATCGATAGCAAGTGTAAGATTACCGTTAGGATCGTAGCCAAACTGTTTACATTTTCCATCAGCATGTTGAATGGTAAGTGGAAGACCGCGAGTATCGCTATAAGTTGTTGTTGTGATAGCGGTGTCACCAGTGCCAATAGTTGTTTCTACACTTTGATGATCGCCTGAGTAGTGGTTGCTAATATTTTGTGCAACGCTGCCATCTTTGTTATAGGAGGTTGTTAAGATCGGGCGTCCCACAGCGTCTAAGGATCGATTAGTCCACTCTCCAGCTCCATTGAGAAGCGATTCAAAATTGAGAGCGTAGTAATGAGTTACACTCTGTTGAGCGCTGTTGCCGGAAGCAGGTGGACCTTCTTCAGTTTTGATGCGATTAAGACCATCGTAGCTGTAGCTCCATTGATGACCTGCAATGTCAGTTTTTCCTAATAAATTGCCCCGAGCGTCATAGCTCTCAGAGGTAGATCCTAGGCTCTTTCCAGAACAGCTGAAAGTTCGCGTGACGGTGTTGCCATTGTAACTGGTATCGCAGGTGGGCCCAGTAGAAGGCGTTTTTTGAACAAGGCGGCCAATGAGATCGTAGCGATAGTTGGTTGTTGTTCCATCAGCTAGAGAAGCTGATTGCAAGAGGCCTGTAGAGGTGTAGGTGAAAGACTCTGTTCCTTCAAGAAGAGTTGTATGAGTAGAAACTTTTCCACCTGGTTCGTAGGTGAATGATTCTTGTGCGCCATTAGCTAGTGTACGTGAGGTGATTTCTCCTAACGTATCATAATCCATTCTTGTTTTGTTGCCATTGGGATCGACCATCAACGTGCAGTTGCCTTGAGCATCATAACCATAGGAAGTTGTCGCAAGGCCATTGTTTCCAACTCCCTGACCAAGCCAACTAGTTATCCCAGCCGTTAGGTAAGTTGATTTTTGAAGGAGATGTCCTGCACGATCGTAATTATAGCTGGTATAATCAACAGGATTTAAGCGAGCTCCTTGTTCCCACTCTATTTCTCCATTGTAGTTGTAGTAGTTGAAGTGCCAATCGATGCGAGCTCCTGTGCCATCGTAGATTTCAAATCCAGTAGGGCGGTTGAAAAGATCATAATAATATTTTCTTTTTTGGCCAAGAGTATCAGTAGCAGCAACAATGTTGCCTCTCATATCGCAAGATAATGTTGCTGTAACGTCGGGATCGCTAGTTCCTGTTTTCTTGACAACAGAATTTGGAAATCCATGTTTGTCATAAGTGTAAGCTATGATGGATCCATTATTGTTGACATTGGAAACAAGCCCACAAGCGCCTCCGGCTTTAGTGTAGTCAATTTGAACGGAGTTGATGGTTTGTCCTGAAGAAGCTGTTGTTACAATGCTTGTGGGATTGTAAGGAAGTGAGGAGTTGCCGTAAGTGTAGGAAGTGATGTTTCCAATTGCATCGGTAGAGGAAGAGGGGCAATTGAGGTTATTATATCTAAATTGCGTCGTTGCTGTTTCACTAGAGCCGTTGCCTGTAATGTTCCCTGTGAGGCTGCGACTTATAACATTTCCTTGGATGTCGTATTTGTAGGTTGTTTGGAGGCCTCGTGGATCAGTGAGACTCGCTAACGACCGAGAGGTGTCCGTGAAATTCCAAGTTTGAGTGGTAGTTCTATTTTGAGAGGCGGCAATTGCGATTGTTGAAATTTGATTATGAGAAATGGTGTAGGTAGTTGTATTTTTAGAGCAATCGGTGAGAGTTGTCGTGCAATCAACAGTACCGTCAGTATTGGTGGAAAAGTTGCTGTAGTTGAAGGTGCCGCTGGACGTTGGCTTGGGGCTCATTCCAGTAGTCGCAAATTGTGATGTGACACGACACTGTTGATCATAAATATTTTTTAAAACGCGACCGTCGGGTTTGATTTCTTGAGTGAGGAGATGATACGAATCAGCGCCAATATTATTAATACTGTAACTGTAGGAAATGGTTGATGCATCTGGAAGGGTTACTTTGATGAGATCCCCATTGCCGTCGTAGGCATATTTTAAAAATCGTCCATCGCTGCTAAAGGCCTCAACAATATGGCCAGCTGTGTCGTAATTGAAGCGAACGCTATTGCCATTGCTGGAGTTGATGCGAATGAGTTGTTCATAGTCAGAAGATTTTTCGTTTTGGCCAAAGAAAAATTGATAAAAGTTACCTTGGTTGTCATTCCATCTATCCAAATAAGGCCGCTTATGAGTTAGCTCAGGGTGCACTTTGAAAGTTCTTTGACTCCCATCAGCACCAGTTAGAGTATAGGTGATAACACCATTATCTGTTGTTTGCGTGATGCGGTTGTTAAAAAGATTTTTGCTGGTAAGTGTAGTACCATCATTTTCATTGATGAGAGTTGGATTGTCGCTCGGTAGAGGAATCCAAGATTGTTGATCAGCGTTGTAACGATAGGCAATCACTGAGCCATCCATTTCAGCAGCTTCAATAAGGCTTGGCGTTGTTTCGCTATCATTGGAATGTGCCAAGTAGGAAAAATAACTCAATCTCCATCCGTGCCCTAAGTTTTCATTAACGGTACTTTGAGAGCTATAGATGCGATGGATTTCAAGAGGCATCGGACCATTTAATTTCAGATCCAAAGCATTGACATAAAATTCTCCAGTTGCAACGCTGACTGGGTCCATGACAAAGCTCTTGAGTTTTCCGTAAAAAACGGGTCGAGTCGTTAGTATTTTGTTATCGGTTGGTGTTGGGTTGGATGGCTGTGATGGCTGTGATGGCTGTGATGGCTGGGTTGGCTGGGTTGGTTGCGACGGAATAGATGGACTACCGGGAGGAGGGCTATCAATTTGAATACGATGAAGGGGATCATATTGTCCACCAGGTCCAAATGGATTGACTATAACAGGATTAGGAGAGACATCACTCGATGGAGTCTTGGTATCAATTTTATAATCAGGTATTGTCACTGTGCTACCAATTGTTGTTGGCGGAATATTGATAGTCTCTCCACCATTTTCAAATTGGTGTGTTGGTGCGCCATAGCCGCCATTGATTGTTGTTCTTCCAGTAATCAAAGCTCCACAACCAGGGGCTGTAAAAACCATGGCTCCCATGCCAGTGTACGGAACACCTTCTTTTTGACCTTTTGCAGTGACTGGACCAGGAGTCATCACGATTAAATTTTCTTGTGCATTGGGTGAAAGAACAAGCGTGTTTGTCACTTCATTTCTCCAATAGCCAGCAGTTGTGTCAGCCCACTCAGAAAGTGGTTTGGTGAGAGGTGTATTATCCGTTGTTTTATTACAAGTATATGATACGTTTCCTTGATCTTTATAGTTGCTAGCTGTAAGGAAAACGGGGCCTGCTCCTGTTCCTCTATTTGTTGCTAGCCCTGTCTCTGATGTCCACCCTTGAGCAATATCGAGTAGTTTGACCGTAGAAATAGCATTTTCTTGGCCGTAAAGTTTATTGATGACGCGATGTTCGTCGGCTGAAATTTCTCCGATGATTAATTCTCCCAAAACGTCGTTGGCTGGTTGAAAACTATCACCAGAATCTAAATGGGCGGTACTGTTATTGAGATGAGCCAATATTTGAAAACTCATGTCAACATTCGGGTATGCTAAGTCTAAGTCTTGAGTTTGACTATTGGTGTTAGTTACAAGCACTATTTGATTATTGGAATCGCGCGCTGGAGATAATTTGGTTAAACCATGGGCTGCATAGGAAATGGCATGAGTTTTAGTCATGCGTTCCAACATTTGTTGAGACTCTCCAACCATCTGGTAATAGGACTGTCCAACGATCGCTAGATATTGGCCTTTCATGGCATTTTGCTTTTGTATTGAGTCTGGGTCTGCTTTTAGTGCTTCTCGAGATTGACTAAATTTTTTATTTTGAAAATCCATCATCTCTGGCGTAACTCTCCCGTAAAATAGGGCTAAGCAAGCCATATCTCCTTTTTCTAAAGGACGTGTATCCTCAATGGGCGTTATTTCTTCGATGCCAGGAAATTGTTTGTTCCAATCAATTCCTTTATCCAATGACTGTTGATGATGCCGATAAAGAATATGGTATAAGATTTTATTATCTCGTCCATCGAGTATCACGCTTGTTTCTTGTTTGTTTTTCAAGAGCTGGTCTGATGATAAATTGGGATGAGTCCCACTATAAAAAGTGTATGCTTCTGTATCACTACTTCCTTCAGTCGCATCATAGGGATCCAAAGAAAGGATCATTTTATATTTCACTGGATTGTTGCTTCCTGGGGCTACTTCGTGATGTAGTAACAAATGTCGATCATGAAGATTTGCCAGGCGGAGAGATCCTGTTTCAATAACTGGATCGCCTTTATCTTTGTGATACTTAGCGTCAACATTTTCCTTGCCTTCTCGATCGCTAATAACTGTCACTTCGATCGTGTCAAAAATATTAGTTAACTGCTCTTTGGCATCTTCGCTGAGGTTGGGATTTTCATCGATCTCTAAGCTCTGTGCTAGCCTATCGCTAGCGACGGGCGCTGTTTGCCAAGGACGAGGAAAATCTTCCCATTTTTCATAATAGCAATACTGACTATCAAATCGGATTCCTATGTCATCAGTACTGAGGTTGCTGGATGCCAGCTGCAGTGCTGCGTATAAAGGAAATAAAGTCCCAATATTATCTTCTCTCAAAATGGCTGGATCTGTTGTTCCAAGAGGGTTGCGAATACTAGGATCATTGAGGAGATATTTTAAGAGCCATTGTTTGCCGTTGTTATACCCACAGGGAAAATAATCCCAGAGATTTTTTCCTTCGGTAACCTTGATGCTTTTAATCCATGGAAAAAGATGAATCCATTTTTTCTGATCTTTATGATCATAAAATACAACCCAAGGATAATTGACTGGGATTAATTCTGGTTCACCAGTACTTCCTAAAAAACACATCGTTCCACGAAGCTGCATTTTGAGCATCTTGCTCAACTGCTGATCAAGCATCAGCGTAGTGTTGTGCTCTGGAAAAACATAAGCTGCAGCATAACCTGCTTTACGTAACAAGTAGATGAGCAATGCGCACTGTTCGATGGGAGAGCCTTGCCCTTCTAAGTAAGTTGCAAGCGCATCGCGGCTGATTCCTTGTGGATTAATACAAGCAATGTCAATTTTAGGTTCACCACTTGCCATATTATACCCAACAGCATCTGTAAGTTCTATTTGATTTAAAACGTAATTCGCTATTCTGTAAGGATCGCCATCTAAGTCATCAACTAATTTGTCTAACCTAGGATGACTTTTAAGCTCACAATTTTTATTGATGCTATGAAGGTCTAATTTTATTTGATCTGAAGGAAGTAAATTGTCTTCGATAGACTTAGATTGATGAATGAGTTCATCAAGACTTTTGCCCTGGTATTCATTTGGAAGAGGGATGCCTTGAAAATGAGGCTGATCAATTAATACTGATCTCCAAGGAAGTGGATTTTCAAAATCAAGAGAGTAGCTGATATTATAAGATGGAGTTGCTTTTGACGCGCTTTTCGCCATATCAAAAAGTGTAGGATCATTTTGAGTGCATCCTGCCCCCATGAAGCTGACTTTATAATAGAACGCATCATTTGCTGCTTTATGAGTGAGTACAAAATTATATTTAGCATATTGTCCCCATGCATCCGTTGGACGAACTGTTTGATAAGTAACTTGCGTGTCAAAATCAATGACCTTCCCATTGTAATTCGTAAGCAAATGATAGTCTCGTGTTAACTGATTAGTAGAAAACTCATTCCAATCTGATGCATTAGAGGGACG
>CAYYAN010000100.1:0-6456 GCA_964469825.1 uncultured Chthoniobacter sp.
CTAAAGTCGAGCCGTTCTAATGCCTCACTAACCGTGCAGGTTAGCCACGGCCTTATAACAACCAGTTTTAAATCAGACTCCTTACGCAAACTTTCTCATTTTCATTCACGTTTTTAGGTCTTCAACGTTTCAACTTCTTCTTTGTGAATCTTTATCGTTCTATCTTTCGTCCTCTTTTTTTTCAACTTGATGCAGAACGAGCTCATGAAATCGTGATCGAAAGTTTAAAAATCAGTTCTGCTATTCCATGGCTGCTCCAGCCGCTTACGGACTTGATCTGCGGAGCACGTCCTTCGGCGCCATGTTGTGTTGCAGGTATTAATTTTCCACATCCCATTGGTCTTGCTGCAGGCATGGATAAAAACGGCGTTGCTCTTCTAGCGTGGGAAGCGCTTGGATTTGGATTCGTTGAAGTTGGAACCATCACCGCCCACGCGCAACCTGGGAATCCGAAACCACGACTCTTTCGTTTTCCTGAACAAGAAGCGCTCATCAATCGTCTTGGTTTTAATAATGAAGGAGCGGCAACGGTTGCTCGTCGCTTGATATTGCTGAAAGAAAAAGGACGTTGGCCTCGCATTCCTATTGGCATTAACATTGGAAAATCACGCATCACGCCAACAGAAGAAGCAGCTCAAGATTATCTCACAAGTTATCAGCAACTACGTGGCCTGGGAGATTATTACGTCATCAATGTTAGCTCTCCCAACACGCCAGGACTCCGTGATCTCCAAGCGAAGGAAGCGCTTGCCAAGATTGTCAAAACATTGCGCGATGCAGCAATCGCAGAACCACTTTTTGTCAAAGTGGCACCTGATCTTGCAGAGGAAGATTTAATCGCTATTGTCCAACTTGCCGAAGAAGAAAAACTTTCAGGCCTTATTGCCACGAATACAACTCTTGATCACCACTCTATTCCTTCATCACTTGATCAAATCGGCGGTCTTAGTGGATCCCCACTGCGAGCTCGCTCTTTGCAAGCGCTCAAAACGATTCGCACGCAGACTCAACTTCCAATCATTGCTTCAGGTGGCATCACTGATGCTTCGTCAGCTTCTGAGCGATTTGCAGCGGGTGCATCACTACTCCAAATTTATACCGCCTTTATTTACCAAGGCCCGGAGATCATTCGAAAACTAATTTGCAGTCTTCAGTAGACGATGAATACAGGCTTTTATTTTTTCCGGCAATGCATCGCTGCTTCATATGCGACAGGAAGCATTGAAACTAAAATAATTGCGATCACCACGGTTTCAAAATGCTGTTGGACCCACGCAATCTGGCCAAAAAGGAGCCCCGCTGTCATCATGAGAAATACCCAACAGAAACTTCCTAACACGGTATAAGTAAAATAGGCGCGTCCGTTCATACGTGCCATTCCAGCAACAAAAGGAACCATCGTTCGGAAAATAGGAAGGAACCTGGCTAAGATGATCGCTTTAGCGCCATGTTTTTCAAAAAATTGATGCGCGCGATTGAGATATACTTTCTTCAAAACGATAGCATTTTCTTTAAAAATGTGATCGCCAATAGTACTTCCTAAAGTGAAATTGACGACATTTCCAATAATGGCTGCTACGCAAAGGAGCCAGAGAGATGTGCTATAACTCAAACCTCCTCCAGGATGAGCAGCTGCAAAAGCGCCAATGGCAAAGAGGAGCGCATCACCAGGAAGAAACGGAGTTATAACTAATCCTGTTTCACAAAAAACAATAGCAAAGAGGATCGCATAAACCCAAACTCCGTAAAGATTCACAATGTGAGCTAGGCTTTTGTCAAGATGGATAAAATTTTCTTGGAACCAGTGAATGAAAGACATGATTAAATCTGCTTTGCAGCAGTTGAAGTGAAAAGTTGAAGTTGAAGTTTTGACGTGCCTGCAGCAAAAAGTAGAAATTTTATATCTCGAAACATATAACCTAAAAACGTGAATGAAAATAAAAAATTTTACGCAATATAATCTGTTTCAAACTGTTCGTTCTAATGCCTCACTAACCGTACAGGTTAGCCGCGGCCTTACAACAACCAGTTTTAAATCAGACTCCTTACGCAAACTTTCTCATTTTCATTCCCGTTTTTAGGTACAAAGCTTCAACTTCAACTTTTTACTTCAAATTTTATCGCGAAGCGATGAAATCCTCCAGTCGTCCCATCGCAATTTTCAATTTTTCCAGACTCGTAGCGTAGCTGCAACGGACAAATCCTTCACCACTGGCTCCAAAAGCGGTTCCGGGAACAACAGCTACTTTTTTTTCTTGAAGAAATTGTAAGGCGAACTCTTTGCTCGTCATGCCATACTTCATGATGTTGGGAAAGATATAAAACGCTCCTTGTGGCATGAGACAAGGTAGTCCCATGTCGCGGCAAGCTGAGACTACGAAATTCCGACGGCGCTCATACTCATCACGCATCTTAATAACACTAGGAGCCCCGCGCTCTAAAGCTTCGACGGCTGCCTCTTGCCCCATGATAGGAGCACAAAGAATAGAATATTGATGAATTTTCATCATCGCCTCAATAATATCAGCAGGACCACAAGCAAAACCGATGCGCCATCCGGTCATGGCAAAGGCTTTCGACACACCATGCAACAAGATTGTCCGGTCTTTCATTCCTGGTATTGCTGCAATCGAATAGTGGGTTGCGTTATCATAGGTCAACTCGCTGTAAATTTCATCGGTAAGAACGATCAGATTGTGCCTTTCGCAAAAACGTGCAAGTTCTGTAATTTTTTCGAGTGAAAGAGCAGTGCCCGTAGGATTTGTCGGAAAATTAATCATCAAAATTTTAGTTTTTGACGTAATGGCTTTTTCTAAATCAGCAATATTGAGCGAAAAATTTTCTTCTGCCCTTGTTGGAACAACAGTAGGAGATCCTCCTGCTAGTCTGATGGTAGGGCCATACGAAACGTAGCAAGGCTCATGATAAATCACCTCATCCCCTGGATTGATCAAGGCTCGCAGTGCCAAGTCGATGGCCTCTGAAACACCAACACTCACTAAGATTTCATTTTGAGGGTTGTAGTCGACATGAAGATGCTCTGCAAGATAAGTGGCAATAGCACTTCGTAAGCGTGGTGTTCCCAAGTTGGAAGTGTACGATGTTTTTCCTTTTTCAAGCGCATAGATGGCCGTTTCTCTAATGTGCCATGGTGTAACAAAATCAGGTTCTCCAATTCCAAGTGAAATGACATCACTCATTGTTTGAACGATCTCAAAAAAATCACGAATGCCGGATTTAGGAATTTGTTGAACGATGGAAGAAATTCGACTCATAAAATTCAAATTTAAACTTTTAACTTCATCTATCGTGAAGTGATCATGGTGCCACTGCAAGTCGCTCACACTTCTCTTCCACTCCATGGAGAATTCCGTTTTCTTTGTAGGTTTTTAGACGGAAACGTGTTGTGCACGATTGAACTCCATCAATGGTGCTCAATTTATTGGTAACAAAATTAGCTACATTATGCAACGACTTCCCATGGACTGTGACAAGTACATCATATCCACCACTCATCAAATAAACATTTTCTACTTCTTCAAACCGAGCAATGCGCTGCGCTGTACGATTAAATCCTCCTTCGCGTTCAGGCGTTACTTTTACTTCAATGACTGCGATAACCAAATCAGGATCCATTCGCTCTCGATCGATAACAGCATGATAGCCGAGAATTGTTCCATCGGATTCCCATTGCTGAATTTTTGCAATAACCTCTTTTTCCGAAAGGTTGAGCTGTCGTGCTAATTCTGAAGGAGAAGTTCGATCATCTTTTTGTAATAACTGAAGCAAGGCGTCCATGATGAGTGAAGAGTAAAGCGTGAAGTATAAAGAGTGAAGAGTAAATATTGCGTAAACACACTTTACCCTTCACTATCCTACAGCATGATTTTCCGCCGTTTCTCCATTGCTGTGACGTTATTGATCGGCTTCGCGTTTTTTTCTTTTGTTTCTTTTTGGTTCTTAGCAGGAAGCGTGCAAAAAACATTTCAATGGGAAATGGTGTGGTCCTACCGTGTTGTTTTTTGGAAAGGGTGGGTAGAGACTCTTCTTATTGCAATGGTTACGCTTTTACTTAGCAGCTTGTTAGGAAGCCTCATTGTCATGGCTCGCCGTTCTTCTTTTTCGTGGTTGCGTACCATGTCGCTTGCGCTTGTTGAAGTCATTCGTGGCACGCCCCTCCTCACGCAAATCCTTTTCTTTTTTTATGTGGTTGCTCATGGAATCGGTCTTGATAATCGATTTCTTGCTGGAGTTTTCATTCTCTCGCTCTTTAGTAGCACGTACACAGCCGAAATAATTCGGGGTGGTATTGAAGCCATTCCTTTATCTCAATGGGAATCAGCAAAAATTTTGGGCTTCACGCGATTTCAAACTTATTTTTATGTGATCTTGCCTCAAGTCGTGCGTCAGCTATCTCCAGCACTGACAGGACAACTTGCTTCACTTATCAAAGATTCCTCGCTGCTCTCCATCATCGGAATTAAAGAATTCACTATGGCTGCACAACAAGTCAATGCTGCGACGTATTGTACATTGGAAAGTTATTTTCCACTCGCTTGTGGTTACCTTCTTCTGACTTTACCACTTTCGATAGGAAGCCGTTATTTAGAAAAAAAATTAGCGTCATGAAAATTTCTGTTTCTCATCTCAAAAAAAGTTTTTTTTTAGGTCGTCATCGTGCCGAACTTTTTCAAGCTCTCTCTTTTTCTATTGAATTTGATCATGTGCTAGCGATCATCGGGCCGAGTGGTAGCGGTAAAACAACACTGCTACGTTTGCTCGCAGGTCTAGAACAACCTGAGGAAGGTCAAATCTTGATTAATGAGGAGCCACTCCAATTTTATTCTGAAAAATGGTTGCAGCATTACCAACAAAATCTCGGGTTTGTTTTTCAGCAGCAAAATCTTTTTCCTCATTATACAGCGCTTGAAAACGTCACGCTTCCTTTGAAGTTAGTGCATCATGAAAAGCCAGCTCTAGCAGAAAAAAAAGCAATTGCGATGATGCAACGTTTAAAAATTTTCCAGCATGCTGCAAAAAAACCAAATCAGCTTTCTGGAGGGGAAGCCCAACGCGTTGCTATAGCTCGTGCGCTCGTAACAAACCCGCGGTTTTTGCTTTTAGATGAGCCTACAGCTTCGCTTGATCCTGAAATGAAAGTAGAAATTTTAGATCTCATTTTAGAATTAAAAACAATGGAGAGTCCTATTTTACTTGTGACGCACGAAATGAATTTTGCACGTATATGTGCTGAACAAATTCTTTTCTTGGAACAAGGTTCCATCTTAGAACAAGGTGGAGCGGCTTCTTTTTTTGATCATCCTCAACACCCTCGCGTCAAAAAATTTCTTTCCAAGATACTTGCCTACTAACTCTAAGATACTTGAGCCTAATGCTAAAATTTCTTTTTCTTATAGTTCTCTTCTTTTTTCTTGTTGGTTGTCATCGCACACCTCAAGAGAAGCCACTCCGTGTGGGTATGGATCTTTCCTATCCTCCTTTTGAAATGATCGATGCTCAAGGAGAACCAGATGGAGTTAGCGTGGTTATGGCACATGCTTTGAGTGACTACTTGCACCGCCCTCTAGAAATCGAAAACATTCCTTTTGTTGGTCTCTTGCCTTCTTTGCAAACAGGAAAGATCGATCTTGTTATTTCTTCCATGACTGATACTCCAGAGCGAAGAAAGAGCATTGCCTTTTCAATTCCTTATTTAACAATTGGTTTGGGCGCACTCATACAACAAGATGCAGACATCAACAGTATCGAAGATCTCAATCGCTCTGGTATAAAAGTTGCCGTTCGGCAGGGAACCACTGGACAACTTTGGGCTCAAAAAAATTTAACTCACTCAACAATTCTTGTTTTCGATCAAGAGGCTGCGGCTGTTTTAGAAGTCTTACAAAAAAAAGTGGATGCTTTTCTTTATGACGAAATGAGTGTTTGGAAGCATCAACATGAACATTCTTTGCAAACACGAGCGCTCCTCTCTTCCTTGCAACAAGAATCGTGGGCCATTGGGCTTCGCTTATCTGACGTGGATCTTCGAAATCAAGTGAATGAGTTCCTTAAAAATTTTCGTGAACAAAAAGGATTTGAGGAGTTAGGCGATCGCTATCTTCAAAATCAAAAAAAAGATTTTACGCAAAAGGGTGTCCCTTTTGTTTTTTAATACAGTCTATTTAACCCCAATGCCTGTAAGGAAGTCATAGTTCTAAAATAAATTTGAATAAGAATTCTTTCGCCAACTTCTTCATTTTCATTAATGCTTTAAAAAAACAACCTTCTAAACAAAACAAACAATCGCTACACCCTCGATGTCCTTCCCGCGTAGGCGGGAAGGACATCGAGGAGGTAAGTTGATGTTTATTTTAAAACCAGTACCTGTAGGGGAGCAATTCTCAATAACTGATTCACAAACGAATGAATAAGTTTTTTCCATGAAATACATATCCA
>CAYYAN010000101.1:0-3703 GCA_964469825.1 uncultured Chthoniobacter sp.
TGCGCCTTCATTGAAGAAGTATGAAGTAAAAGATTCGAATCTAGCTCTTTTAGCAAAGCAATATCAGCCAGCATTTGATAAAAATGTTGTTCTTGCAAATTTTGAATGGAAAGCGAGTGAAAATGGAAAATGGAAGGGTGATAGCCACCTGCTTATTACGGATATTCCAACGGAAAAAGATCTTGAAATATATCAAAATTCTTGGCTCCTCCGTTATCCACTAACAGAAACAGTGGATAGTTCTAGAATCAAGTAGAATGAAGATTCTTCTTTTCCAAAAGAAGAGGAAGTCGAATCTTTGAATTTGTTTAAGAATAATGATGCTGTTAAACCAGATCTATGAAAGCTCAATCTCAGTGTTAGTAATGCACTGCAAAAGCTGAAATTATTTTAATTTCAGCTTGCGATACATCGTAATCAAATGGTTTGTTGAACTATCATGTTTTAAATCAGGTGCTATCGGATTCTCCAACTCAGGAATGATAGCTTGAGCTAAGACTTTTCCTAATTCCACGCCCCATTGATCAAAGGAATCGATATGCCAGATGGTTCCTTGTGTGAAGACAGAATGTTCATAAAGAGCAACAAGTTTTCCAAGCATCTTAGGACTCAAGATATCAGCAAGAATAATATTAGAATGACGATTGCCTTCAAAGACGCGATGAGGGATCAGCTTTTCTGGAGTTCCCTCAGCACGAACTTGCTCTGGTGTCTTTCCAAAGGCAAGAGCCTCTGCTTGTGCAAAGACATTCGAAACAAGCAAGTCGTGATGACGACCGAGTGGGTTGAGTGTTTTATAAAACGTAATGAAATCGCAGGGAACTAAGCGCGTTCCTTGATGGATGAGTTGATAGAAGGAATGTTGACCATTAGTACCTGGTTCGCCCCAATAAATTGGTCCCGTTTGTGTATCGACTTTTTTTCCATCGATCGTGACATGCTTTCCGTTGCTTTCCATCGTTAACTACTGTAAGTAAGCTGGGAAGCGCTTGAGATATTGATCGTAGGGAAGTACAGCAACTGTTTGAGCATCAAAAAAGTCATTGTACCAAACGGCAAGCAGTCCCATGAGAACGGGGAGATTCTTTTCAAAAGGAGCTGTTCTAAAATGCTCATCCATCTCGTGAAAACCAGCCAACATTTCTTGAAACTGATCAGCACCAATAGCAATCATGGTTGAGAGTCCAATGGCAGAGTCCATGGAGTAGCGACCACCAACCCAATCCCAAAAACCAAACATGTTTTCTGTATCAATACCAAAAGCAGCCACTTTTTCAGCGTTAGTGGAAACAGCGACAAAATGTTTTGCAATGGCCGTCTTAGATCGCTCACATAACTCTGCTACTGACGTGCATTGCGGTGTCTCATCTTGTAGACTTGCCAAGAGCCAGTCGCGGGCGCTGTGAGCATTGGTTAAAGTCTCGAGTGTTCCAAAAGTTTTGGAAGAAACAATAAAGAGCGTCTCTGCGGGATCAAGATCGCGAGTAGCCTCTACAAAGTCCGTGCTATCAACATTAGAAACAAAACGAAAAGTCATCGACCGTTCACTGTAGTATCGAAGAGCTTCATAGGCCATCACAGGACCAAGGTCAGAACCTCCGATGCCAATGTTGATGACATTTTTTATTCGCTTGCCCGTATGTCCCTTCCATTCGCCGCTTCTAACTTTTTGGCTAAAAGCACTCATTCTTTCCAAAACAGCATGAACCTCAGGAACCACATCTTTTCCATCCACCATGATTTTTTGGCCTTTGGGAGCGCGGAGGGCAACATGAAGGACAGCTCGATTTTCAGAAACATTAATTTTGTCACCATGAAACATCGCATCAATACGTTCTTTGAGGCATGATTCTTGAGCCAATTGACAAAGCAAAGCGATCGTTTCTTCGGTAATTCGATTTTTCGAATAATCAAGAAAAATTCCAGCAGCTTCTACTGTTAGCTTTTGGCCACGGTTCGCGTCTTCTGCAAAAAGTTGCTGAAGTGATTTTTGGTCAAAGAGTGCACGATGTGCCTGAAGGGCTTTCCAGGATGGACGTTCCGTTGTTGAGAGAGAGGCGGTTGAAAACATAGAAAAAAGAGTTAAGAATAAGGAGGACTTTCAGCTTAAGAATCAATAAAACTTATTTTATACTTTATTTTTCACCAGCTTTGTTCCTGATAAAGCGGTGTTCCAAAGTCGAAATCCCCCAATAAAAGCATTAGAATTTTCAGCCACGCGACAACCTTCTGGTACTTTTTGAAGATGTTGTGCATTACCTCCGCCAAGAACGACCTCTTCAGGCTCTAAGGCCGCTTTCAAAATTTCTATAACTTTGTAAACTTCTTTTGACCATTTTTTTCTGCCCTTTTTCTCGAGTGCTTTATTACCAGTATACTTTTCGAAATTGCCTTTTTTATAGGGAAGTTCAGCAAGCTCTAAAGGAACGATAACGCCCTATTCGATTAATGTTGATCCAAGACCAGTTCCAAAACCAAGAAATAGTATCCTTCCACCTTCGTAATCTCCTAGAGCCTGCATAGCGGCATCATTAATAATCTTAATAGGACGATTAAAGGCGTTCTCATAATTGAAGCCAACCCATCCATTTCCAAGATTTACCGGTTCTTTAATCGGCTTGCCGTTTTTCACTGGCATCGGACAGCCCATTGAGATGACATCATAATTCCAATCGGAAGTTAGTCTTTTAATTTCCTGAATCATAAAATCTGGAGTTAGTCTTGGTCCAGAAGGAAATTTTCTGATTTCACTGTGTCCTGAACAGCTCATTTTTACATGAGTTCCGCCAACATCGATGACAAGGATTTTTAACTTCGCCTCTTTTGTAGCAAGAGGCCTTTCTCGCTTTATAGCTGCTTTACGGATGACTGGAGATCTTTTGGTTTTTGGTTTTTTGGTCATTTTAAAAAAAGTTTCTGATTAAGCGATGGTTTCACTTTTGGAGTCAATGACCTTCATCAGATCATTCCAAGAAGCAACGAAAGAATCAGCTCCTTCTTTTTGAAGTGTTGCTGCTAGAGTTTTTAAATCAATACCTGCTTGTGTAAATGCTGCTAGTGTTTCACTGGAAGAGCCTCCATCGGTATGGATGCTCGTATTAACCTGACCATGATCATCAAAAGCCAGGAGGGTTTTTTCTGGCATCGTGTTGATAGTGAAAGGAGCTGCTAACCCTGAAATATAGAGCGTATCAGGAGCTTTCGGATCTTTTGTCCCTGTGCTAGCAAAAAGAAGACGCTGTACAGATGCTCCTGAGTTAAGAATTTTTAAATATCGTGGAGAGTTAATTCAAGCGCTATAAGCTTTGTAACATTCTTCTCCAACGGCAAGACCCAACTTGTTTACTAAATTTTCTGGAACATGAGAAGCAACAGCGACATCCCAACGACTAATGAAAACAGAGGCGACAGAAGGAACCCAAGCAGATAATCCAGCTTCAATGCGTCGCTCAATACCACGAAGATAAGCTTCCGCAGCCGCTAAATATTGTTCGCACGAAAAAAGCAATGTGACATTGACAGGAACGCCGGCAAAAATTGATTCTTCAATAGCAGGAAGTCCTTCTTTGGTTCCTGGAATTTTAATAAAGAGATTGGGACGACCTGCTTTTTCGTGAAGTTCCTTGGCAACTTTAGTGGTTGTTGCAGTATCATAAGCGAGGAGGGGAGAGACCTCGAGCGAGACCCAGCCATCAAGGCCATG
>CAYYAN010000101.1:3713-6441 GCA_964469825.1 uncultured Chthoniobacter sp.
AAAGAGATCGGCTGCCTTAGTAAGATCCTCGAGGGCTAATTCAAAAAAGAGATCCTCTCCTTTGAGGCCTTTCTTCATGGCTTCACGGATTCCATCATCATAGGAAGGACTGTTTTTTATCGCTTGCTGAAAAATGGTCGGATTGGAAGTCAATCCTGTTACAGAAAGTTTCTCGATATATTTTTTGAGCGTTCCATTGTTAAGAATATCCCGAGTGATGTTATCAAGCCAGAGACTTTGGCCAAGATTGTGGAGTTGTTGTGTTGCTTTCATAAAAATTAAATAAATGGAGACCTAACTAAAAGATAAGTCATAGATCATTGTCAAGATTCGATCATTTAAAAAAAAATTTGCATTCGAGCATTTCATCATTCATAAAAAGAAATCTTATGAATAAAAAACCTTCTACAAAATCAAATTCCAAGAAACTAACCTCTTCAAGTAATAGTATCTCTTCCAAAAATGTGCCTAAAGCTAACTTGAAAAAAACAGCACCTTCTCAAGATCAGATTGCTGTTCGTGCTTACTTCATTAGCGAACATCGCCAGCAAATGGGATGGGCTGGTGATCATCTCAGCGACTGGATAGAAGCGGAACAACAGTTAATAGAAGAAGCGAAGTAGCTTTTTTTCTGAGGAGGGGGATTTTCATAGAAAAGCGTAGTGAGACGCCGAGCAAAGCTCATGGAATATTCAGGTTAAAGAATAATTTGATTTTGATATCGTTGAATTATTTTTCTTTCACTCCGGTTGCCAAGATTGTCTGGAAATGAGGTGCCTGCTGCTCGCGTGAGACAACTTGAATTTCCAAATTTTTAAAACCGGCTTTAGTGAGCATAGTGTGTAGTTCCACGCTTGAAAAACCGAGCCAGACGTGAGCATAAAGTTCTTTAGCTTGCTCATAGGTATGACTCACAAGATCTAAGATGATAATTTTTCCACCAGGTTTGAGAATTTTAAAAGCTGCGTCTACAGCTCGCTGAGGGCTGATGGCATGATGAAGGGCCTGGCTAAGGAGAGCGATGTCGACTGATTTTCTTTCAATGGGAGGGTCTTCAATTTCACCCAATCGATATTCTAAATTTTTAAATCCATTTTTTTTGGCAATTTTTTTCCCAAAGGCAACCATTTTGGGAAGATTGTCAATCGCAATTACTTTTTTCGCGGTGCGAGCTAAGAGTTGCGATAATGTTCCTTCGCCAGCGCCAAGATCAGCAATGACAAGAGGTGGTAGCAAACGAAGTAAACCATGAGCTAGGGCCTCCCACGAGCGTCCAGGGACATAGGCTTGTCCAAATTTGCCAGCTAACTTTTCAAAATATTCTGCAGCACGATCGCGCCGCTTGTTTAAGATGAGCTTGAGAGCTTGTTGATCACGGCAGGCCTCTGGAAGTTCTTCTGCCGCTTGATCAAGAATTTTTTCAACCGATTTCAATAAGGAGTAAACTACGATATAATAGCTATTTTTTCCAACTCGACGGTCTGTCACAATGCCTTGACGGCGAAGTTGTGCCAAACCTGTAGAGATGCGCGATTGCCCCATGCTCAGAATTTCTTGCAGCTCTGCTACCGTGAGTTCTTCTTCACGGAGCAGTAAAACCAAACGAAGGCGCGTTGGGTCGGACAACAAACTCATGAGAGAAAGAATAGATTGCATACGTATTTATATATATAAATATCTTGATATGTTTTTCAAATTATTTTAAACATTTTAACTATTCAATACTTCAACCATTCAACATTCAACAGCTGCGTAGCAGTTTTTTATTATGCCTCAAAATTTTATTTTTTCTTCTGAATCTGTAGGTGAAGGTCATCCTGACAAAGTTTGTGATTCTATTTCGGATGCTATCTTAGATGCTTGTTTGGCGATTGATCCCAATAGTCGTGTGGCTTGCGAGACTTATGCTAAGAGCAATATTGTTGTGGTTGGGGGAGAAATCACGATTCCTAAGCACAAAGGAAAAAATATTGAGCATTTTATAAATGTTAACAAAATCGTTCGTGATGTTGTTGCTGAGATTGGCTATGTGCATGATGATGATGTTTTCCATGCTGAGAAAATTTTTATCAACAATATTCTTACCTCGCAAAGTGATGACATCGCTCAAGGAGTTGATGTGAAAAAAAATGCTAGCAAGGTCATTCATGAACAAGGAGCAGGGGACCAAGGACTGATGTTCGGTTACGCTTGCGATGAGACTCCCGAGCTCATGCCTGCCCCGATCATGTATGCTCATCGTCTCGGACGTGAATTGACACGGCTGCGCAAAGCGGGCAAAGCAAAATGGCTCCGTCCTGACGCCAAGACGCAGGTTTCTGTCCAATATGAAAATGGAGTTCCAACTCATGTGGTCAATATTGTCATTTCCACGCAGCACACAGCAGAAGTGAAGAATAAAGAGATCGAAAAATTTTTAATCCATCAAGTGATTAAAAAAGTCATTCCTGCAAAAATGCTTACGAGTAAAACAAAGTTTTTCATCAATCCAACTGGACGCTTTGTCATTGGGGGTCCTCAAGGAGACACAGGCCTCACTGGAAGAAAAATTATTGTCGATACGTATGGTGGTATGGGAAGACATGGAGGCGGAGCTTTTTCAGGAAAGGATGCAAGTAAAGTTGATCGTTCAGCAGCCTACATGGGACGCTATGTTGCGAAAAATGTCGTCGCTGCAAAACTTGCAAAAAAATGTGACGTCCAATTTGCTTATGCCATCGGCTGTGCT
>CAYYAN010000102.1:0-6413 GCA_964469825.1 uncultured Chthoniobacter sp.
CGCTTTTTACGTCAACGCAACCGCATCATTGGAGCACTTGCAACTCCCCTTGTTTTTTGGTTATTGGTTGGATCGGGCTTTGGCCCTTCATTCCACAACTCAGGGGCTAGCACTGGCGAAACTTACCTTGCTTACTTTTTTCCAGGAACGATTGTCTTGATCATGCTCTTCACTGCAATTTTTTCAACCATCTCAGTTATTGAAGACCGCCGCGAAGGTTTTCTTCAAGGGGCTCTAGTGGCTCCACTCTCTCCAGCAACAATTCCATTAGGAAAATTTTTAGGAGGAACAACATTAGCGGTACTCCAAGCCATTCTTTTCTGCCTCCTGGCACCACTTGCTCACATTCCAATAGGGTTAGGCCAAGCACTTTTATTATTACCTGCTTTTCTCTTAGTTGGATTTTGTATGACTGGTCTTGGATTTCTTGTAGCCTGGCCAATGGACTCCACGCAAGGCTTCCATGCGATCATGAACATTTTTCTCATGCCGCTCTGGATGATGTCAGGGGCGCTCTTCCCAATGCCACCAGGAAGTGGCTGGCTCTATTGGGTCGGACTTCTCAATCCTGTGAGCTACAGCGTTTCTGCCATTCGTGATGCCTTAATGATAGGAACTCCCCTCATCCCGCTATCTGATTATTTATTCTCGCTCCTCATCACGGCACTCTTTGGCGCAATAACTTTTGGAGTCAGTTATTATCTTGTGGCTCATCCAAGGAAGAACAAGTTCTACAACCGTTCATAACGGTTGTGAAGAGTAAAAAGTGTAGACGAAAATTTTTCTCTGTTCTCTTTTCTTAAATACTCTTTACCCTTCACTCTTTTTCACTCTTTGCTTATCTGTGGATATTTTCATGGCAATTCGTCGCAAGGCGCCGCGCAGCCTTATATAGACAAGGAAGGCGACGGATTGCGACGACGGCAGCATGTTTTATACTGCCCGAGAAGCAATTTCTTAGACTGACGCAGTATAGACCTGGCTCTTGCAAGCCGCAGCAAAATTGCCGTGAAATATTCGAGTTAAACGACTATTTCTTTTTAGCTCTAACTTTAGCTTTAGCTTTAGATTTTTCTTGAGCACTTTCTCCGCGAGCAGCTTTGGCTTTAACTGGAGCTTTTGCAATGGAGCTTTTTCCTATTGTAACACGCTTGTTAAAAAGACTCTTTTTGCTAGCAGCTCTGTTTTTTGGAAGAACTTTTTTCTTTACAGCTTTATCCAGCAGGGAAACAAACTTTGAAAAAAGGTCTTTGAGTTCCGTTGATTCTGCTTCAAGAGCCTTGAGAACTTTTTTCTCCTGTGTTTTCAACGTTGAGAGAATACTCGTATTGCGAGCATGCCGTGTCGCACTTTGCTTGGTGCGTTTGATTGAGGAGCTGCTTTTTTTGACAGGTGCTTTAGCCATAAAGAAAATGAAATATAAATAAGAGAGAGATGTGCCAGAGGGGAGAATCGAACTCCCGACCAAGGGCTTATGAGTCCCCTGCTCTACCGCTGAGCTACCCTGGCGTGGGACAAAGACTTTAACAGAAAAAAAACAAGGAGCAAGATGATTTCAAAAACGATTTATAATGAAAGCATCTGATACTTTTGACACAAGTAAATTTTTAGCTCCTCTTCTTGCCCATTATTCTGAAGAGACAGTATCACGCTGAGCGGAATGATCGCTGAAAAAGCTCCTGTGATGGTTTGTGGAATTTCTTCTAGTTTTTCTGTTGTGATATAAAAAGCATCGTACCCCAAGAAAGGACTCACCTCTTTCTCTTCGGTGTAGAGGGGATCCGGCGTTTTGTTACCCGTTGTCGCATCCGCATAGTTAGGCCAATATTGAAGCTGGCTCGTTAGTGCCGGAGATTCGGACATGAAGACAGAAGGAGCATTTTGTAGTTCAGGATAATGGATCGGCAGTACGGCTCCTAGAATTGCAGCAAGACCTGGTGTCTCTGCAATAAGGAATGGCAACCTTCCTGAGGTATCTCCATAAGTTATTCTTAGTTGAAGCAATTGTTTGGCCGCAGTCTCTGCTCCTACCACGCCTGTTGCTGATGGAAAATCCCATGGTGATTCTTGACTTGTTGAAGAAGAAATTTTTCCAAATAGCAATAAGAGTGACGAGCAAGTAAGGACAAGCAAGAGAAGCAGAGCGACAATCATTCTTTGTTTTATTTTTAACAACAACTCGATAGCAATGGGGAGAAAAAGCCCTGTCATCACAAGAATCAGAGCAAAGGAAACTTTGCCATGACCCAATTCATTCACGCAAAAAAAGCAAGGAATGACGGTGATCAAGAAAAAAGGATTTTCGATATTCCAGATTCCTGAAAAGCAGCAAGCGCCAGCAATCACAAAAGGCACGAACACGAGCAAGCACCACGCTGTGGGGAGTTGTTGAAAATAAAGAGTCACAAAAGGAGGCCAAGACCAAAAAGAATCCCAGGTCATATTTTGAAATTGGAGCCAGTCATGATTTTGATTCCACAAAATAATCGGCAACCAACTTAGAGCAAGGAGCAATATTGCAGCAAGGATCCCAAAAAATTTTCTCCAGCCAGAGAAAACAGTAGCCTTATTTTCATCAGCTATTTCATTTTGAAAACAACTCCAAGAAGCGATGGCTACCAAGGGCAACAACCATCCAACTTGATAAGTTACTTGTGTTCCCAGAGCTAAAATAAAACCAAACAATAACCACAAAGAGATTTTATTTTTTTCAACTTGGTTTGTTATTAATTTCCATCCAACTGCAAGCGCTGCAAACCAGCAGAGTGTCACGATTATCGTTCCCTCCATCACTACTCCAGCAGCGTTAGCAAGCGGTAACAAATTAAATACGATTACCGTCCAATAAGCGATCCGTCGATTACAAAGCTGCGCAACCCAGCACCAAAGAATCCAAGAACTTCCGAGAAGAAACAACGGAGAAAGGAAGCGAATCGCAAGAGGAGCATATCCAAAAAAAATCTCACTCAAACGCATCAGAGCAGGAACTCCAGCAGGACCCTCGACAAACCCCCAATCCAGATGATGAGAGCAAAGCAGAAGGTATGATTCGACTTCACTGAGATGCCCTCCAGCCGCCAATACTAATCTTATCAATGTTACCAAACCAAGAATGATCCAAGGAAAGTTCATTTTTAAATAACAATTATTTATCGGAGCGAGGGATGTTTTTCTGCAATCATAGGAAAGATCGTCTTCCCCCATCGTTGCCACGCCTTATTTAAAAGGGCTACCATCGTAATGGCAGAGAGACATCCAATTATAGCTCCAGCAAGAACATCAGTTGGCCAATGAGCTCCCGTATAAATACGAGAATAGAAAACAAGGGCTGCTATAAAAAAAGCACATATGCCCCAACGGCGATAAAAAAGGAAAATCACTGTAGCAGAAAGCATGATGTTTGCTGCGTGAGAAGAAGGAAACGAGCGGCCTTGCTGAACCTCATTTGCACGAGGAGCTTCAGAAATTTTCACCTTAGGAGAAGAAGCCATTGTTAAAAATTGGGGAGACGCTTCTTTTAAATGAACAAGTCTCACTCCTTCTTGAGCCTGGAAAGGCCTCAAGCGGCCAACAGCATGTTTGATGCTATTAACTAAAATTCCATCCGTAAAACCAAACGTGATGATGAGACAAAGCAGCATGGCTCGCAAACGAAACTTTCCAAAAATCATACCCAAAAGAAACGCTAGGACTAAAAAAGGTTTCCACGCAGAAAAATTTGTAACATCAGCCATGAGTTGATCTAGCCAAGGTGCTGTTGCTTCTTGATTAATCCAATGTTGTAGAAGTTGATCCATAATCGTAGAAGTTTGAGTTGAAAGCTTGAGTTTGTGATAGAAAGACCTTCAATAAAAATAAAAATTTTTCCAGGGAAGCCTATCCAGGGATAGGCTATAGAGCTCAAACTCAAACTACAAGTACTCAAACCAGCGAAAAATAATTACAATAGGACTAGCGCTAATATTTCAAGGAATGTTAGCATGGAGCTTCTCTTAACAATGTCACTCCCTCTCTCTCGTCGCGCACTCATCGAAGAGCGAAAAAAGAATTCTCTTTTTTGGCAAATTATTCATCTCCTTGGTTCGTTGCAGCTCGCACTAATTCTCCTCGCAACGATTGCACTAGCCTGTGCTGTTGCAACTTTTACCGAGTCTCATTTTGATACTGCTGTCGCTCACGCCTCCATTTACAAAGCTCCCTGGTTTATGGCGTGGCTTACTGTTCTCTGCATCAACCTCTTTGCCGTCACCTTAACGCGTTGGCCCTGGGAAAAAAAACATGCTGGCTTTATCATCACTCATTACGGAATCATTACTCTCCTCCTAGGAGCTATCATTGGAATGACTTGGGGATTCGAAGGAAATGTGACACTTCATCGAGACATACCTCTTACTAAAATCACAACACGCAAAAGCGTCCTTCAAATCGAGAGTCCAGCAGATTCTTATCTTTATCTACTTCCTTACGACGCTACGATTACTCGACCCTCTATCAAACATCCGACTAGACTTTCTATTCCTGGCACAGAACTTCAACTCATCATTGATGATTGGAGCAAACATCTCGAGCAACAACCATTCCTTCAAACCAGCAATGATCCGAAAGCCCCAGCGGCTCTTTTACTCCGTCTCCACAGCTCCCTGTTGCATCAAGACCAAATTGTACCACTCACACTGTCTGATACAGCGTCTGCAAGTTTTGATTTTTTTGGATTAGCAACAATTCAATTACTTCCATCGCTTTCAGAGGCTCATTCTACGCTCCATCATGAATCACAATTAGTTGCTGCTCATTTCGCACCAGTCATTGTGTTTCAAGATCAACCTTCTGGAATTCAGATCACGCTAAGCAAAGATGGAAACCTTGTCACCATCACCACTCCTGAAGGAATATCTGCGAGCTATCCTCGAGCAGCATTAATGCATCAAAAACTACCACTTGGTACAACAACACTCATTGTCAAAGAATATTGGCCCAATTTTAAGTTAGTTAATGGAAAACCAACTACACTTTCACAACAGCCAAAAAACCCAGCCTTGCGTGCGGAGATCACTTTTTCATCAACGACAATTGAACAACCAACTCAAAAAACAACACCGTGGATGCACATGTCTTTAGATCAAGACTTCAAAAGCATCCACTATCAACTTGGCCGCGGATCCTCGATTCAAAAATCAGGGACACTCATGATGAATACCTCTATGCCCTTAGGATGGTCAGATTGGGAATGTCAATTCGTAGCAGCTGGTCCTCACGAAACAATTGGTTATGCCATCACACCACTTCCAAAGATCGCTAGCACTTCACCAGATCGCTCCTCTGCTCCACCTGGCTTTCATGCCTATCTCATCAATCAAAAACATGAACAAGGCGCTTCACAATGGATCGTTTCGGGCGCTGTCACTCCTCTGATTCTTGATCAGCAAATGGTTCGTGTCGCTTATGGTTTGGAATTAAAATCAATCCCTTTTAGCATTGAGCTCCTTAGCTTTGATGTCCCACGCGATGAAGGAACTGAAACGCCAAGTGATTTTAGAGCGACTGTCCGCTTTAAAAATTTAAAAACAGGAGCTATCCGCAACGGTTTCATTCATATGAATCATCCGGCCAGTTATCCAGGAACTTTTTGGGCTAACTTCACTGGCATCAACTATAAATTTTCACAAGCCGAATGGAATCCTCGCGACCTTGACGAAACAACATTACAAGTTCTCTATGATCCAGGATGGCTATTTAAATGGATCGGATCACTTGCTATTTGCCTCGGCATCGCAATGATGTTTTATTGGGGAAAGAAAAAATGAAAACAGACTTTATCAAAAAATTTTCGTCTCTGCTGCTAGCAATACTGTTCCTCATGACAGCAATGCAAAGCTATGCTTCACTCTCTCTCATTCCTACTGCACTTGAGGAACTTCCCCTCCAAGAAAATGGTCGTCGTAAGCCTTACTTGGTTTTTGCAGAGGAAACATTGCGCGCCCTTTCGGGACGTACTTCCCTAATAGTAGCTGGAAAAAAAACTAGTGCTACTGAATTGATCACATCACTCTGGCTAGAACCAGAACGCCCATGGTCAACAGAAACTTTTTTGCTTGTTTCTTATGGTCCTCTTAAAAAAACATTAGGACTTCCACTAGAACAAAAATTATTTAGCTACGAAGCACTCCGTCACAATTCCGGACTCCTAACGCTGATAGATCAAGCAGCCAAAGCTAGACGCGCTGATCCAAGCCATCGTCTTGAAGGGTTACTCAAAGAAGCTGCTGATGTAGGCATGCGGATGGCATTATTTGAAGAAATCCAAGATGGCTCGGTCTTCCGCATTGTTCCCAGCGAGAAACTAGGAGGACGATGGAGTTCCCTTCCCGAGTGGGAGCAAACGATATCTTCCCAAGAATGTGCAAACGTTCAAC
>CAYYAN010000103.1:0-3576 GCA_964469825.1 uncultured Chthoniobacter sp.
TCATGCATTATCTCACCCGACATCTGCGGCGTGATGTTGCTCATCTGGTTTCTTTGAAGCCTTATCGTTATCACGATCATTTAATTATCGATAACGCCACACAGTCACATTTAGAGTTAGTTTCTTCACGCGCAGGGCAAGCGATGACATTGTTTTCTGCACTTCATCGCACGAAGACGCCGATGGGAGCACGCCTCTTGCGTGATTGGATTTTACATCCCCTTTGTGATATTGCTGCTATTCAGGCAAGGCAAGAAGTGCTTGCACTTTTTTTAGACCAGCCACTTTTTTTAAAAGAGTTGCGCGAAGCTTTTGTTGGCATCCGAGATATCGAGCGTTCAGTATCACGTCTGAGTCAAAATTCTGGTAATGCTCGTGACTTAGCCGTTTTGGGATCCTCTTTGCAAGCAGTCCCGCAGTTGCGTGAGTTGTTGGAAAAAATTAAAGCCTCATCACGATTACAGGCGCCCTTGCTCACAGCCTTGATTGCAGGTTTGTACGATTTGAAGGAGTTGCGAGTGATGTTAGAACAAGCCATTGTGGAAGAGCCTCCTGCTATCACAAAAGAGGGAGGCATGATTCGCTCAGGATTTGATGTGATGCTTGATGAGTTGCGCAAGGCAGGAATAGAAGGAAAAGAATGGATTGCGAGTTTGCAAGAAAAAGAAATTCAGCGCACAGGGATTAAGTCGCTCAAAGTTCGTTTTAATGCGGTTTTTGGGTATTTCATTGAAGTGACCAAAGCAAATCTTGCACAAGTTCCAGCTGATTATCATCGCAAGCAGACCACTGCAAATGGAGAGCGTTTTATCACGCCCGAACTCAAAGAAATGGAAGGAAAAATTTTGGGAGCACAAGAGCGAGCTTGTGCATTAGAGTATGAAATTTTTCAACGGCTACGAAACGCTGTATTGGAGCAGCTTTCCTTCATTCAAGAGGCAGCTAAAGCTGCTGGGACCTTGGATTTGCTGGCATCCCTTGCAGAGACCGCTCGCTTATTTGAGTATTGTCGGCCTCAATTAGAAACAGGAGGTCGCTTTGTTGTGAAGGAGGGACGTCATCCTGTTTTAGATCAAATAACGCGTGAAAAAAATTTTGTACCTAACGATACGAAGCTTGATGCTGCCACTCAGCGCATGGCAATTATTACTGGTCCTAATATGGCTGGTAAATCAACCTACCTTAAACAAGTTGCACTTCTGACGATCATGGCTCAAATGGGAAGTTATGTTCCGGCCAAGCAGATGCACTTTGGTTTGGTAGATCGCGTCTTTACTCGCGTAGGGGCGAGTGATGATCTTTCTCGAGGGCAATCTACTTTTATGGTGGAGATGAATGAGACCGCTAATATTCTTCATAATGCAACTGAGCAAAGTCTTGTGCTTTTGGATGAAATTGGCCGCGGCACAGCAACCTTTGATGGCTTGTCACTTGCATGGAGCATTGCAGAATATCTTCATGATGTAACGCAGGCGCGAACAATGTTTGCGACGCATTATCATGAACTCCCTGATTTGGCCAGGACGCGTTCTGGTGTGATCAACCTAAACGTTGCGGTTCATGAAGTTCAAGATGAGATTATTTTTTTGCATAAAATTGTCGAGGGGGCAGCTAATCGAAGTTATGGTATTCAAGTGGCTCGCCTTGCTGGTGTGCCTCCGATGGTTATCGAACGAGCAAAGGAAATTTTAACCAATTTAGAAAAAGCCGAATTAAATACAGAGGGAAGACCTCAATTAGCCTCTCACGAAATTCCCTTTCGTCCACGTCGCCCTCGAGCGCGTCAGCCAGATCAAGGACCGACGTTATTCGATGGACTTGTTGACTGAACTCTTGAATTTTTAAAAGCCTTACAACAAACATAGTCTAGCTAGTAGTTATAAAAACCTTATGGAAACCAAAAGAATTTGTGGAGTTCTTATTGGAGTCATGATGCTCTCTGCTCAGGCTCAAGAGATGTCGAGTTTTCACGATAGTACTGAAGAGAAGATTAATCCGTTGATGATGTTTTATGACAGAGGAAGGTCCAATAAGGAGAATAATAAGACTCATTTATCAACTGATGGTCAAACTGGTCAAAATCGAAGAAAATTTGAGAAAATGGAATATATCATTCCTTCTGTCAGTGAGAACAATTCATCTTTAACAACTAGAGAATTGCCTGCAACAGCTGAATCGATTTTATCTCGAGGTTATCTTAAACTTGATCCTGATGAGTTTGAAATCATAGCAGGTGAGTCACGGTTAAATGGAAGTTTTCAACTTCGCGTATTGAAGAATGCTGTCAAAGACTATCAAAAATTACAAAAAAAAGATGAAAAAATAGAAAAATTAAAGAGTTTGGAAATCCTTACGAATCAATATCTCCAGGTCAAACAAGAGAGTTTACAAAATGAATTTAAAAAAGATTCTTTTGATTTTGAGGAAATAGAGCGCGCTCGTCGGCGTATTGATGTATGTAGACTTCTGTTAAGCGGTATTCAGGTAGAACGCCTAATCCTTAACAATCAAATGCTATCATGGTTTAGAAGGCTTTTAACTCAAGATATCCATCTTCAATTTGAAAATTCGTTTTCTTATCAAAGTTATTTTGCAATGACTCATAGAAATGATGAGTTAGAGAGCATCTTTCGTGATCATCAACGAGAAGTTTTCCAAGAAGAACAAAGAAAAAATTTTTCAGCTATTTATCAGATTGATAAGCTTCTTCAGACAGCCCTTACTGTTCCGATCATTAAGGAAGAGGGACAAATATACCAAGTACGTTTTGATCAGGAAAAAAAACTTTTCGATGAACAGTGGATTCGGGTTTCTGATAGTGAACTTGAGAAGGTTTTAGGAGATGAAGAAAAGATAGAGAGATCGATGATAAATGCAGCTTTGGGAAAAGAGATGCCCAACTCAGGATGGAAACTTTGCTTTCCCGATTTTCTTCAACAAATCAACACTCAAGAAGCACTTTTAGAGAACAATCAATTTATTAGTCAAGAAAGAGCAGCAGAGCTAGCGGAACAAGGGGCGCTTTATTTTAGAAAAAAAGAACTCGTTTCTGTAGAACAAGAAATCGATTTTGAACAAGCTAATCTCCAGCAAATAATGGCGAATGTCCATCTAGTTTCCTTTTTGCTAGGAGAGCCCGTGGATCTTAAGAGTATTGCTTATGTTAAAGTTCATGATGGTAACTGGTTGGGGTATCTTACTTACGAAAACCTTTCCTTGCCTCATAGTGTTATAAAAGCCAATGAGATAGCTTTGCTAAAACAAGAAAAGGAAAAAATAGTAGGTCAATCTTTAGAAATGCCAGCCTTGATTGATGAGAAGACTGGAGAAGCGGTTTTGAAATTAGATGAACAGAAAATAATAGAGGCACTTACAGAAGCAGAACTAGTATCAGATGAAATAAATGCAGTAAAAAAGCGTTTGATGAAACTGCAAGCATATATTCATCAATTAAAAGAAGAGAAAAAATTGATAGCAAACTGGAATGAGGAGACCTATCGACTATTGAAAGAAGATAAAAATAGTTGTCTTGCTAGGGTTCTTCAAATCAGAGAAGCCAAAAAAGAAGAGTTTAAA
>CAYYAN010000103.1:3586-6369 GCA_964469825.1 uncultured Chthoniobacter sp.
TAGCACAAAAAATAGAATACTTAACGGCATTAGCTTCACCTAATAGAATAGAGCAGCTAGAACTTTTAGAAGTGAATCAACAATTAAATTCTTTAATTGAGATAAACGGACAAATCCAAAAAACAGATGATGGCATAGAAGGATGGATGCTCTTTCCTGAATCAGCTTCTTCTTCTATCGAATCAAAAGATTCAAGTTTCAGCTTGAACAAAACATTTGCAACAGTTGGTAACACTGTTAAAAAGACTTTTTTCTATCTGTTGCAGGAAGGACAAAAGCAGGGAGATTTTCTTAAAGGATTCAAACAAGAGAAAACGCGCCCGCTAGCTCTTCAGGCCTTTTTAGAACAAGCTAATGCAGCTCATATCCATGCTAGTCAGAAAGAATATCTGAGACAACTTGCTTTAGAAAAATTCCAAAAAAAATTAGTTTCAGGAATTGCTGTGGACGAGGAGAGACCATTGTGGAATAAAATCATTTCTCAATTGATAGAAGAAAAGCACGCTTGGACAAGTGCAATTAATGCTTACAAGATAGAGCAAGAGTCGAATCGAAAATATTTTTTCGGGACTTCAAGAGAGGTTAACCTTCAAATAGCAGAAAATAAAAAAGAAATAGCAGATGGTCATTTCCTTTGGATGCGCCTGCATGAAGCTGAAAATGTTGCAGGAAGGATTAGGAAAGAGATCTCAGAAGTTACTTTTGCCAAGTCAAATGAATTACTTTGGGGAAAATGGTTGAAACAACTTGGGAAAGTCCAAGGATATTGGAGTTCCCTTTTCTCCAAAATAGCTTTGATATCCAATAAGCCTCTTTTGGATGAATGGCAGCTTTATTTTGAAATAAAACCAAAAAAACAACACAATTATACTCATTTTTATGATTACTGGTTAAAAGCTTGCCAGAAAACCTATTTTACTAAACACGCGTTACAAAGAAATCTTTTTGATGATGCTTATACGTATGAAACGAATAGAACAGCAATCTTTAATGATTTAATAAAAGATTATCATGCCTTCAAAGAAATGGTTCCTCTCAATTTAAAGCAAATATGGGAAAGCCAGATGAAAGAGATTGCATACCAAAAGCAAACTACTTTTTTATATAAATTTTGGATTTCACTGAAAGAAAACGCATATAACATTAAATTTGTTCAATCCGAAATAAATAAAATTACCAATTCTCCTAATGCATTAGGCTCTCATGAAGAGTTAGAAGCTCTGGCTTCTCTCTGGAAAAGTTTAATTGATCTCAATAAAGCAAAAAAGACCTGTCATAACTGTTTAGTGAAAGAATTAAAAAAACTACGAGAACTTGATCCGCAGCGATTTGATTTGTTTTTTAAACAAGGTTTTGATAGTGGAGACTCTTATGGCAGATATTTAAATTTTCAATTAAAAATAGAAGACGCAAAAGCTCTTTCAGTAATTGCTTTTTCAACACTTAATTCTTTGGAACAGCAATGCCCAGAGAGCTCCTTTCAAAATGGAGAAAATAGTAATGAGTTGTTAACCCGAATATTTCACCCCTCTCTACTACGAAAGCCGGGAAGCCTGATGGATACTGCGTTAGGCTTGAATTGCTTCTCGGACAGTATGGACTCATACAGCCTTCGTCACAATTCTGCGCCTGCCTTGCCCCATCAGCCTTCGCAGCTTTCTCGTCACGAGAGTGATGAAATATTCGGGTTAAAGCAACAAGAAACTGCTGTTAAACAACTTCAAGAAGCGCAGAAGTTTTTTGGTGAACTCATTAAATTTCAGCAAGCTACATACGAGGAAAATTGGAAGCCAACTTTTTATTTAGAATCGCTCTCTGTGAATATGCCTGCTGGTTCATACGAGCTTCTTGTAGATGTAAAAAATCGGTTTTGTTCTGCTATGGAGAGATATCAATCTGAGGATGTTCTCTATGAATTGCTTGGAGAGATATTGGGGGATCATCGTTATTCTGAAGGAGATCAGTGGACTTCAGATTTAAGGAAGATCATAGAAGACAAAGTGAAGATTGATCTTGCTCTCAAAAAGCTTGTTGCCTCAAAAACTCAAAAGTAAATGGCATAAGAAGGAATGAAAGTATTAGACTTATGAGGGAAGAAAGTATCAACTTTCTATTTTACCATATTTCATGAAAAACTATAGTTTGCTTCTCGTCAGTCTTAGATTTTTTATTGGCGTGACTCTTTTTGGAGCGCAAGAAGTAGAAGAGATTTTCAAAGAGAACGAGCAGGCCTCTCAATCCTTAGCAGCTAATCATGCTGCTTCTCCACTCATGATGGATCTTTTCAAAGGAAAGTCTGAAAAAAGGAGTTCTGAAGAAGCTGCGTTTTTACTAGAACAGTACAGACGAAAATCAGATGCCAGAGATGAAGATTTTTTTCTGCAAGAAGAGAATAGTGATGAAGAGGGAAAAGATCATACAATTTTAAATACAACATCAACTGATGTTTTAAATTGCCATGACCAAAAGATAGAGGAATTAAAGCCAAAATTTTTTATCTCTCGCGGTTATCTCAACTTAATACCTTCTGAGTTTCAAGCTATTGCTGGGCCGTCTAGAGGACCCCAAAGTAAAAAATATAATTCTTTAGTAAAAAAACTTAAGGTATATAAAGAAGAAAAGAAAAATAAGTCTACAGAGGAACAATTATCATTTTTAGAAGAACTTGCTCAGGCTGCAAAAGATTACATTGCTAAAAAAGAAAACTCTTTTTTAAAAGAAACAGGAAAAACCAATTTTGAGCCTAATAGCATAGATAGAGCTTGTAGCAGGATTGATGCTTG